>NZ_CAUQPH010000035.1:0-32099 GCF_963519925.1 uncultured Stenotrophomonas sp.
CGTCCACGCTGGCCGCAGGCTCGGTCGACACCGCTGCCACGGCGGCCAGCGCCCACAGGGCAGGGTCGGCAGCGCCCTGCCGCGGCGCCAGCGCCGCCTGCTCGCGTTCGATCAACGCCGTATCCAGCTTGGCGTTGGCGAACGAATCGGTCATCACCAGCCGGCGCAGGAATGCCGCATTGGTGGTCACGCCGACCACTTCGCACTCGGCCAGCGCCTGCTGCATGCGGCGCAGCGCGGCATCGCGGTCCACATCCCACACGATCAACTTGGCGATCATTGGGTCGTAGAACGGGGTGATCGCATCGCCCTGTTCCACACCCGCATCCACGCGCACGTGCGCGCTGCCGGCCGGCAGGCGCAGGTGGCGCAGCGTGCCGGTAGAAGGCAGGAAGCCCTTGTCGGCATCTTCGGCGTACAGCCGCGCTTCCAGCGCATGGCCGTTGATCTGCAGCTGCTCCTGCTGCAGCGGCAGCGGCGCACCACTGGCCACGCGCAGCTGCCACTCCACCAGATCGGTACCGGTGATGCACTCGGTCACCGGGTGCTCCACCTGCAGTCGGGTGTTCATTTCCATGAAGTAGAAATCGCCGTCGGGCCCGGCGATGAACTCCACCGTGCCGGCGCCCACGTAGTTCACCGCGCGTGCGGCATCGACCGCGGCCTTGCCCATCGCCGCGCGGCGCTCGGCGGTCATGCCCGGTGCCGGCGCTTCTTCCAGCACCTTCTGGTGGCGGCGCTGCACCGAGCAATCGCGCTCGAACAGGTACACCACGTTGCCGTGGCTGTCGCCGAACACCTGGATCTCGATATGGCGCGGGCGCTCCACGTACTTTTCCACCAGCACGTGGGCGTTGCCGAAGGCGGACTGCGCCTCGCGCTGGCAGCTGGCCAGCGCCTCGGTGAACGCCGCGCTGTCCTCCACCTTGCGCATGCCCTTGCCACCGCCACCGGCGCTGGCCTTGATCAGCACCGGGTAGCCGATGCCGTCAGCCTGTTCGCGCAGGAAGGCCGGGTCCTGCGCGTCGCCGTGGTAACCCGGGGTCAGCGGCACGCCGGCCTGCTGCATCAGCGCCTTGGCCGCGCTCTTGTCGCCCATCGCGCGGATTGCCGCGGCGGAGGGGCCGATGAACACGATGCCGGCCTCGGCGCAGGCCTGGGCGAAGTCTGCGTTCTCCGACAGGAAGCCGTAACCGGGGTGGATCGCCTGCGCCCCGGTGCGGCGCGCGGCATCCAGGATGGCGTCGGCACGCAGGTAACTTTCGCGCGCCGGGGCCGGGCCGATGGCCACGGCTTCATCGGCCAGGCGCACATGCCGCGCGTTGCGATCGGCGTCGGAATACACCGCCACCGTGGAGATGCCCAGGCGCTGGCAGGTGGCGATGACACGGCAGGCGATTTCGCCGCGATTGGCGATCAGGATCTTGGTGAACATGGAAGTCTCGTTGCGCATGCCAATGGGCCGGATCACATCCGGAACACGCCGAAGTCGGTCTTGCGGGCGGGGGCGTTGAGGCTGGCCGACAGCGCCAGGCCGAGCACGCGTCGGGTGTCGGCCGGATCGATCACGCCGTCGTCCCACAGCCGTGCGCTGGCGTAGTAGGGGTGGCCCTGCTGCTCGAACTGGTCGCGGATCGGCGTCTTGAAGCTGTCTTCGTCCTGCGCCGACCACTCCCCGCCCTTGGCTTCGATGCCGTCGCGCTTCACCGTGGCCAGCACGCTGGCCGCCTGCTCGCCGCCCATCACGCCGATGCGCGCGTTCGGCCACATCCACAGGAAGTTGGGCGAGTAGGCGCGGCCGCACATGCCGTAGTTGCCGGCCCCGAACGAACCGCCGATCACCACGGTGAACTTCGGTACTTTGGCGCAGGCCACCGCCATCACCAGCTTGGCCCCGTCCTTGGCGATGCCGCCATGTTCGTACTTGCGCCCGACCATGAAGCCGGTGATGTTCTGCAGGAACACCAGCGGAATGCCACGCTGCGTGCACAGTTCGATGAAGTGCGCGCCTTTGAGCGCGGACTCCGAGAACAGGATGCCGTTGTTGGCGATGATCCCGACCGGGTAGCCATGCAGGTGCGCGAAGCCGGTGACCAGCGTGTTGCCGTAGCGCGGCTTGAACTCGTCGAAGCGCGAATCGTCCACCAGCCGCATGATCACTTCGCGCACGTCGTACGGCTTGCGCGTGTCGGCCGGGATCACCCCGTACAGCTCGCCCGCGGCGTAACGCGGTTCGGCCGGTGCCTGCACCGCCAGCGCCGGCTCGGGCTTGCGCCAGTTGAGCTGGGCGATGATCGCGCGGACCCGGGCCAGCGCTTGCAGGTCGTTGTCGGCCATGTGGTCGGCAACGCCGGAAATGCGCGTGTGCACGTCGGCACCGCCCAGCTCCTCGGCACTGACCACTTCACCGGTCGCGGCCTTCACCAGCGGCGGGCCACCCAGGAAGATGGTGCCCTGTTCGCGCACGATCACCGTTTCATCGCTCATCGCCGGCACGTAGGCGCCGCCGGCGGTGCACGAGCCCATCACGCAGGCGATCTGCGGAATGCCCTGTGCGGAGAGATTGGCCTGGTTGTAGAAGATGCGGCCGAAATGATCGCGGTCCGGGAACACCTCGTCCTGCAGTGGCAGGAACGCGCCGCCCGAATCCACCAGGTAGATGCACGGCAGGCGGTTCTGTTCGGCCACTTCCTGCGCGCGCAGGTGCTTCTTCACCGTCATCGGGTAGTACGTGCCGCCCTTGACCGTGGCGTCGTTGGCCACGATCACGCATTCCACGCCGGACACACGGCCGATCCCGGCGACCACGCCGGCGCTGGCGATGCTGTCGCCATACATGTCGTGCGCGGCCAGCGGCGCGATTTCCAGGAACGCGCTGCCCGGATCGAGCAGGGCATCGATGCGGTCGCGCACCAGCAGCTTGCCGCGCGCGGTGTGCTTCTGCCGCGCCGCTTCGCTGCCCCCCAGCGCGGTCTGCGCCAGGGTGGCGCGCAGGTCGTCGACCACCGCCTGCAGCGCCGCGCGGTTGGCTTCGAAGGTCTCGCTGCCCGGTTGCAGCTGGGTGCTCAGTACAGTCATCGCAGGGCCCTTACTTGGTGCGCTGGAACAGCTCGCGGCCGATCAGCATGCGGCGGATTTCCGAGGTGCCGGCGCCGATCTCGTACAACTTGGCATCGCGCCACAGGCGACCGGTCCGGTATTCATTGATATAGCCGTTGCCGCCCAGGATCTGGATCGCCTGGCCGGTCAGCCAGGTGGCCTTCTCGGCCGAATACAGGATCGCACCGGCCGCATCCTGGCGCGTGGTGCGGCCCAGGTCGCAGGCGCGTGCCACCGCATATACATAGGCGCGGCAGGCATTGAGGCCTACATACATGTCGGCCAGCTTGGCCTGGATCAGCTGGAAGGTGCCGATCGCCTCACCGAACTGCTTGCGCTCATGCACGTACGGCATCACCACGTCCATGCCGGCGGCCATCAGCCCCAGCGGGCCGCCGGACAGCACCACGCGCTCGTAATCCAGCCCGGACATCAACACCTTCACGCCACCGCCCACCGCGCCGAGCACGTTGGCTTCAGGCACTTCGCAGTCTTCGAATACCAGTTCGCAGGTGTTGGAGCCGCGCATGCCCAGCTTGTCCAGCTTCTGTGCGGTGGAAAAGCCCTTCATGCCTTTTTCGACCAGGAACGCGGTGATGCCCTTGGCGCCGCCGTTCGGGTCGGTCTTGGCATACACCACCAGCACGTCGGCGTCGGGGCCGTTGGTGATCCACATTTTGTTGCCGTTGAGCACGTAATGGTCGCCGCGCTTGTCGGCGCGCAGCTTCATCGACACCACGTCCGAACCGGCGCCCGGTTCGCTCATCGCCAGCGCGCCGACCTTTTCGCCGCTGCACAGGCCGGGCAGGAAGCGCTGCTTCTGTTCTTCGGTGCCGTTCTTGCGCAGCTGGTTCACGCACAGGTTCGAATGCGCGCCGTAGGACAGGCCGATGGCGCCGGACGCACGCGAGATTTCTTCCATCGCCACCACGTGGGCCAGGTAGCCCATGCCGCTGCCGCCGTATTCTTCTTCCACGGTCAGGCCAAGCAGGCCCTGCTCGCCGAGCTTGCGCCACAGCGGGTGCGGGAAGACATTCTGCTCGTCGGCCTGCGCCGCCAGCGGCGCGATCTCGGCCGAGGCAAAATGGGCCACGCTCTGGCGGAGCATGTCGATCTCTTCGCCGAGGTCGAAGTTCATGGTGGGGACGTGCATGAGGCAGCTCCGCAAGGCAGGAAGGGTCGATCAGGCCCCCAGCCTAGTCCTCCCCGGGGTAAAAGTGAACACAAATTCAAAAATTGAACATAGAATCAGCAAATGGCCTATAAACGCTCCGCACTGATGGAAGAACGCCTGGCCGGGGCCCGCGAGCGGATCCTGCTGGCGACCCGCCGCCTGGTGGCGGCCGGCGGCTACCGCAACGCCCCGGTGACCGCCGTGGCGGCCGAGGCCGGCGTATCCACCGGCCTGATCTACCGGCACTTCCCGTCCAAGGCCGAACTGTTCGTGGAGGTGCTGACCGCGGCGGTGGAGCACGAACTGCGCATCTTCGAGGCCATCGCCGCCGAACCGCTGCCGGCACCGGAGCGCCTGCGCCGGGCCATCACCGCCTTCGTGCGCCGCGCGCTGGCCGGCCCGGGGCTGGCGTATGCCTTCATCGCCGAGCCGGTGGACCCGGAGGTGGAAGCCGAGCGCATCCGCTGCCGTCGTTTGTTTGGTGACGTGTTCCGCCGCATCGTGGACGACGGTGTCGACGCAGGCAGTTTCCCCGCCCAGGACACCGAGGTGGCGGCAGCCTGCATCGTCGGTGCCTTCACCGAAGCGCTGGTCGGCCCGACCGCGCCCAGCCGCGACGCCCACGGCGACCAGACCGCGCTGGTGGAATCGATCTGCATTTTCTGCCTGCGCGCTGCCGGCGCCTGAGCCACCCCCATGCTGCAATGCGGCACCGGATGGCGGCTTGCAGAGCGCCGCCGACGCTGGTCATACTCGGCCGACAAGCCGTGGTCCAACGACTACCAGCCAGGGGTGAAAGAGAGTGCGGAATTACGACCTCGAGTTCCTGAAACGCTTTTCCATGGTCATTGCGCTGTTGATGGCCATCACGCTCGGATTGATCCTGTTCGCCGCGTACCTGCACACCCGCATTCCTGCTGAAGTCTCGCCCCAGGCCGCCAAGCGCACCGAACTGCGCATTGCCCCGGCCGGCGCGGTCTATGCCGGCGCCACCGGTGCCGCCGACCAGGCCGCGGCCAAGGCCGCAGCGCTGGCCAAGGCGGCGGCGAACGTGGCCTACGGCGGCACCACCGACGGCAAGGTGATCTTCGACAACCTGTGCACCGCCTGCCATACCACCGGCGTGGGCCAGGCACCGACGCTGGACCATGCGCACTGGGACGCGCGCCTGGCCCAGGGCAAGGACACCCTGTACAAGCACGCCATCGAGGGCTACACCGGCCCCGATGGCGGCATCATGCCGCCCAAGGGCGGCAACCCCGGCCTGACCGAAGAGCAGATCCACGCCACCGTGGATTGGATGCTGGCCAACCTGAAATAACCGGCGCGCATCACCCACCGGCAGCGCGACCGGTAGAGCCGACCGGTAGAGCCGACTGTTAGTCGGCTGCAGGTAGAGCCGACTGTCAGTCGGCTGCCGTTCGCGCGGACCCTGCAACCTCCCGTGCTCCGGGCCCAAGCCGACTAACAGTCGGCTCTACCGGTCAGGTCCAACCGTCGCGCCCGGTCCGCGCATCCAGCCTGTCCGGCAAAGCCGACTTTCATGATTCACGGTTACCCTGTGCACCCGTTCCCGGACTCCCCGCCGATGCGCCGTCGCACCCTTGCTCTTGCCCTGTCGCTGATCCTCCCGGCCACCGCCTTCGCCCAGGCCCAGCCGCAGGCACGCCCGACCGCATCGACCCCGGCTGCCGCCGCGCCCATCACCCTCACCGCCGCGCCCACCGACTGGCGCGCGCTCGACGGCCAGCACGTGCGCATCGCCGCGCCGCTGAGCCTGGCCGGCACCGATGGCCTGGCCCGCTTCGGCGAACTCACCGTCGCCTTCGAGGGTCGCCTCTGGCAGCCCAGCGAAGTGGCCGCCCCGGGCACTGACGCCCACGCCAAGGTGATCGCCGACAACCAGCGCCGCAGACTGCTGCTCGATGACGGCAGCGATGCCCGCGACCCGGGCCCGGTGGCCTACCTTCCCGCCGGCGCCACCCTGCGCACCGGCACCGTCCTGCGCAACGTGGAAGGCATTGTCCGCGTGGATGCCAAGGGCACCCCACGTCTGCAGGTGACCACGCCGCTGCAGCTGCCCGCACTGGCGCGGCCGGCGGTACCAGCGGTGCCCGGCGGGCTCAAGGTGGCCGCCTTCAACCTGGAAAACTTCTTCAACGGCGACGGCCAGGGCGGCGACTACCCGACCCTGCGCGGCGCCCGCACCCTGGCCGAACACCAGGCCCAGACCGCCAAGCTGGTGGCCACCGTCAACGCGCTTGGCGCTGATGTGGCCGCGCTGATGGAACTGGAAAACGACGGCTACGGCCCGCAGTCGGCGATCTCCGAATTCGTCCGCGCGCTCAATGCCGCGCCGGGCGGGCAGGGCGACTGGCGTTTCATCGACGCCGGCAAGGGCCCGGGCGAGAATCCGATCCGGGTCGGCATCATCTACCGCAGCTCGAAGGTGACCCCGGTCGGCGCGCCGGCGGTGCTGGAAACCGGCCCGTTCGGCCCGCACAGCCGCGTGCCGCTGGCGCAGGCGTTCCGCGCCGGCAAGGGTGCCCCGTTCGTGGTGGTCGCCAATCACTTCAAGTCCAAGGGCTGCTCCGAGGCCAGCGGCGCCGATGCCGACAAGAAGGACGGCCAGGGCTGCTGGAACGCCACCCGGGTGGAATCGGCGCGCCTGCTCAACCAGTGGCTGGGCACCGACCCGACCGGCGCCGGCACCACCGACGCGGTCCTGCTCGGCGACTTCAATGCCTACGCCATGGAAGACCCGATCCGCGCCCTGCACGACGCCGGCTGGCGCGACGCCTTCACCGTGGCCAAGGTCGAGCGCCCCTACAGCTACGTGTACAACGGCATGACCGGCCGCCTCGACCACGCGCTGCTGAGCCCGGGCATGGCCAAGCGCCTGCGCGGCGCCGCCGAGTGGCATATCAATGCCGACGAAGCCGACGACGCCGGTTACCGCGACCGCAACGTCCCCGGCCCGTGGCGCAGCTCGGACCACGACCCGTTGATCCTCGGTTTCGACAAGTAGAGCCACGCCCTGCGTGGCTGGCGCGGTCCGGACGATGCAGCCACGCAGGGCGTGGCTCTACGACGGGGATGCGTACCGCACCAACATTCCGTCGCTGGCGCGCATCACCCCCAGGCGATGAACCCGATCGCCACCACCGCCAACGCCAGCCCCACGCGGTTCCACCGCGTGGTCGGCTCACCGAACGCGAACACCCCCACCAGCGCCCCCAGCACCACCACGCCGATGTTCATCCCGGCAAACACCGTGGCCGGGCTGTCCGGCAGTGCCTGGTGGGCATGCACATAAAAAAGAATGTTGCCGCCATTGAGCAGCCCCAGCAGCGCACCCGCGCCCAGGTTGCGCGCGGCCAGCCGGCTGCGGCCGGTGGCATGCCGCCACAGCTGCACCCCCAGCATCAGCACGAAGGCAATGCTGAAACACGCCAGCAGCGCCGCCATCGACGGCGTCCCCGACAGCGCCACCTGCTTCAGCAGCACGTCCACCAGCGCAAAGCCCACCCACACCGCCAGCAGCCAGCGCCAGCTGCCGGCCTCACCGGCTACCGCCGGCCCGCGCGGGCGCAGGCTGATGCCCAGCATCGCCACCAGCCCCAGCCCCAACCCCAGCAGCTTCAGCGGCGTGGCGGTCTGCCCGAAGAACAGGAACGCGGCCAGCAACGACAGCAACAGCGACAACCGCTGTGCCACATCGGTACGCACGATCCCGGCCACCGCCACCGCGCGGCCCAGCACCAGGAACAGCGACGGCAGCACCACCGCCAGCACCAGCAGCGCCGCCCACGGCGCATGGGTGGACTGCAGCGCCTGCAGCGGCGGGCGCAGCACCCCGGCTGTAAGCGCGGCCGCCACCAGGTAGTTCCAGGTGACCATCTGGGCGACATCCAGCTGGCGGCGCGCGGCCAGCTTCAGCAGCACCGACACCAGCACGCTGCAGACCACGCTGAAAAGCAGATAGAACATGGGGTTCCAGGCAGGCGCGGCGGTGAAGCCCGCGGGGGAGCGGTATTATGACGCCATGCACAATCCCCCATTCCCCAATGAAAGCGGCCCGCTGCAGCTGGCCGGCCCGGTCGGCGCGCTGGACGTGGTGGTCGACCTGCCCAAGGCCGACGTGGCCCCGCAGCCGGTGGTGGCGGTCATCTGCCATCCGCTGTCCACCGAGGGTGGCAGCCTGCACAACAAGGTGGTGACCATGGTCGGCACCACCCTGCGCGAGCTGGGCATCACCACCGTGCGCTTCAACTTCCGCAGCGTCGGCACCTCGGCCGGCAGCTTCGACCATGGCGTGGGCGAACAGGACGACCTCAAGGCCGTGGTGGCCTGGGTGCGCGAACAGCGCCCCGACGCCACCCTGTGGCTGGCCGGTTTCAGCTTCGGCGCCTTCGTCTCGCTGCGGGCCGCCGCCGATCTGCAGCCGCAGGTGCTGGTCTCGATCGCCCCGCCGGCCGGGCGCTGGGACTTCGACGGCGTGCAGCCGCCGGCCAACTGGCTGGTCATCCAAGGCGAAGACGACGAGATCGTCGACCCGCAGGCCGTCTACACCTGGCTGGACAGCCTGGACGCCCCGCACGAACTGGTGCGCATGCCGGAAACCAGCCACTTCTTCCACCGCAAGCTGATCGACCTGCGCGGCGCGCTCACCCACGGGGTCAAGCACTGGCTGCCCCACCCGGACAGCGCCAGCGCATGAGTGACACCGCACTGACCCCGTCGCAGCGCTACGCCGAAGGCGTGGCCCGGGGCGAATGGCAGAACGACCCGGCCCAGCATGCCGCCCTCGCCGAGCTGGACCGCATCCACCTGGCCCTGGTCGACAGCGCCCAGGACGGCTGGCTGGACCGCCTGTCGGCGTTCTGGAAGAAGCCCGAGCCGGTCAAGGGCCTGTACTTCTGGGGCGGGGTGGGGCGCGGCAAGACCTTCCTGGTCGACCTGTTCTACGACGGCCTGCCGATCGAACAGAAGTACCGCACCCACTTCCATCGCTTCATGCGCGGCATCCATGAGCGCCTGCGCGAGCACCAGGGCCAGAGCGACCCGCTGGCCCGGATCGCCCAGGAATGGCGCACCAAACTGCGCGTGCTGGTGCTGGACGAGTTCTTCGTCACCGACATCGGCGATGCCATGCTGCTGGCGCGCCTGCTCGAGCGCATGTTTGCCGAAGGCGTCACCTTGGTCACCACGTCCAACACGGCGGTGGAGAACCTGTACCTGAACGGCCTGCAGCGCGACAGCTTCCTGCCCGCCATCAGCCTGCTGCAGACCTACTGCGTGGAGCTGTATGCCGAAGGCACCGAGGATTACCGGATGCGGGCGCTGACCCACTCGCCGGTGTACCAGTCACCGCGCGACGAGCACAGCGACGCTTGGCTGGCGTCGCGCTGGGCCGCGCTCAGCGGCGGGCAGCCGCCCAAGCCGGGCAACATCGAAATCGAAGCGCGCAAGATTCCGGTGCGCGCGCGCGGCAAGAGCATCGTCTGGTTCGACTTTGCCGCCCTGTGCGAAGGCCCGCGCGGCCCCTCGGACTACATCGAGATCGCCCGCGAGTTCACCACCCTGCTGCTGGGCGACATCCCGCACTTCGACCGCATGAACGAAGACGCCGCGCGCCGCTTCGTCAATCTGATCGACGAGCTCTATGACCGCAACGTCAACCTGGTCTGTACCGCCACCGACGCCCCGGTCGCCCTGTACACCGGCACCCGCCTGCAGGGCGCGTTCGAACGCACCGCCTCGCGCCTGATCGAGATGCAGAGCGCCGAGTACCTGGGCACGCCCCACCGGGCGTGACCCGGCACCCGCCAAGGTCGTGTCCGGACAACCGGCTGCGGGACGATCGCCCCGCCACGGTCGTGGTCGGATGACCGGCCCAGCTACCCGTAGAGCCACGCCCTGCGTGGCTGCGCAGACCCCAGACCCAAGCGAAATTGTTATCCCCGCGTGACGCCATCGTTCCATTCTCCACACCCCGTCATCACACGAGAAAGTCGCCGTCAGCGCTTGACTGCGCACCCCCTTTAGACAGGTCCGAACCGTTCGTCGGACGCCCCGCGCAACCGGTCCTTGCGCCGCAAGGGATTGCCCGGATTCACCAGATTTGGCGTTGACGGACCCCCATACCCCCACTATCTTGTGGCCGTCGGCCCCTTCGACCACAAGTGGAGGGTCTCCGAGGGCCTACCGCCCGCCGACAACCGCATGCCGATCAGGGTGCGGTGCTGGTAGCGCCAGTCTCCGGGGGGAGATGACCGGTGACGCAAGGGGATGTCCGCAGCGCACTCGCGCCGGTCGCGTCCCATGCGACACCGTCAGTCCATCCTTGGAGCCCCGAGCGCGCCGGTTCCACGCCTGCCTGGCAGGCGACCCTGTGCCACCCCAAATCACGCCAAGAGGAAACCGCCGTGAGCACCGAAACCAGCGCAGCCACCGAACAGGAAAGCGAATTCCTGCTGACTTCGCCGCCGACCAATACGGCGATGAGCGTCACCAAGCGAAACGGCACGACCGAACTGGTGGATCTGAACAAGATCGTGCGCGCGGTGCAGCGTTCGGCGGAAGGCCTGCACGCGGTGGACCCGATGCGCGTGGCCACCCGCACCATTTCCGGCCTGTACAACGGCGCCACCACCCAGGAGCTGGACGAGCTGTCCATCCGCACCGCCGCCCTGCTGATCGGTGAAGAGCCCGAGTACGGCCGCCTGGCCGCGCGCCTGCTGGCCAACTACATCGCCAAGGAAGTGTCGGGGCAGGAAATCCATGCCTTCTCGCAGTCGGTGGGCCGTGGCCACGAAGTGGGCCTGATCAACGACCGCCTGCTGAACTTCGTGCAGACCAACGCGCGCAAGCTCAACGATGCCATCGACCTCAGCCTCGACCTGAACTTCGACTACTTCGGCCTGCGTACCCTGTACGACCGCTACCTGCTGCGCCATCCGCACACTCGCAAGGTGATCGAGACCCCGCAGCAGTTCTTCCTGCGCATCGCCAGCGCGCTGAGCGAAGACGTGCCGGAAACCCTGGCCCTGTACAAGCGCATGGGCAACCTGGACTACCTGCCGTCCAGCCCGACCCTGTTCAACTCCGGCACTACCCACGAGCAGCTGTCCTCGTGCTTCCTGCTCGATTCGCCGCAGGATTCGCTGGAATCGATCTACTCCAAGTACGGCGACATCGCCCAGCTGTCCAAGTTCAGCGGCGGCATCGGCGTCAGCTACACCCGCGTGCGTTCGCGCGGCTCGCTGATCAAGTCCACCAACGGCCATTCCAACGGCATCGTGCCGTGGCTGAAGACCATGGACTCGTCCGTCGCCGCAGTGAACCAGGGCGGCAAGCGCAAGGGCGCGGCCTGCGTGTACCTGGAAACCTGGCACGCCGACATCGAGGACTTCCTCGAGCTGCGTGACAACACCGGCGACGAATCGCGCCGTGCGCACAACCTCAACCTGGCCAACTGGGTGCCGGACCTGTTCATGAAGCGCGTCGAAGCCGACCAGGAATGGTCGCTGTTCGATCCGCGCGTGGTGCCCGAATTCACCGACCTGTTCGGTGAAGCCTTCGAGGCCGCCTACCTGCAGGCCGAAGCCCAGGGCAAGGCCAACCGCACCATTTCCGCGCGCAAGCTGTACTCGCGGATGATGCGTACCCTGGCCGAGACCGGCAACGGCTGGATGACCTTCAAGGACAAGTGCAACCGCGCCAGCAACCAGACCCTGCGTCCGGGCAACGTGATCCACCTGTCCAACCTGTGCACCGAAATCCTGGAGGTCACCTCCAACGATGAAACCGCCGTGTGCAACCTGGGTTCGATCAACCTGGGCAACCACTTCGACGAGCACAACGAGTTCGATTACGAAAAGCTGGCCGAAACCGTGCGCCTGGCCGTGCGCCAGCTCGACCGCGTGATCGACCTTAACTTCTACCCGATCGAAACCGCCCGCCGCGCCAACATGCGCTGGCGCCCGGTCGGCCTGGGCTGCATGGGCCTGCAGGACGTGTTCTTCCGCAAGCGCCTGCCGTTCGACGGCGCCGAAGCCCGCGCGCTGTCGAAGAAGATCGCCGAGACCATCTACTTCCACGCCCTGGAGACCTCGGTTGAACTGGCGCAGGAACGTGGCAAGCACCCGTCGTTCAACGACACCCGTGCGGCCAACGGCGAACTGCAGTTCGACGCCTGGAACGTGGTGCCGGAAGACGGCGCGCGCTGGGACGCCCTGCGTGCCCGCATCAAGGAACACGGCCTGCGCAACTCGCTGATCATCGCCATTGCCCCGACCGCGACCATCGCCTCGATCGCCGGCTGCTATGAGTGCGTCGAGCCGCAGGTGTCCAACCTGTTCAAGCGCGAAACCCTGTCGGGCGACTTCCTGCAGGTGAACCGCTACCTGGTGAACGAGCTGAAGAAGCTCGGCCACTGGACCCCGGAAATGCGCGACACCATCAAGATGGCCGAAGGCTCCATCCAGGGTATCGCCCAGATCCCGGAAAGCCTGCGCCAGATCTACCGCACCGCGTGGGAACTGCCGATGCGTTCGCTGATCGACATGGCCGCCGACCGTGGCGCGTTCATCGACCAGTCCGCCTCGCTCAACCTGTTCATGGAAAGCCCGAACATCGGCGCGATGTCCTCCATGTACATGTACGCCTGGAAGCAGGGCATCAAGACCACCTACTACCTGCGTTCGCGCCCGGCCACCAAGATCGCCAAGACCACCATCAGCCACACCGCAGCGGCTGCCCCGGAAAAGGTGTTCAGCCCGGAAGAAGCCATCGCCTGCTCGCTGGAAAACCCGGAAGCCTGCGAAGCCTGCCAATAATCGGCCGGCGCCCACCGCCCGGTAGCGCCGGCCGTTGGCCGGCCTCGACCAACCGTAGCGCCGGGCTCTGCCCGGCCGCTCCACCGGCCCAATCGCCGGAACAAACACCCGGTAGGTGCCGACCGTTGGTCGGCACACGCCTTCGAAGGACAGAAACACATGGCCGACACCCGCAAGCAGATGCTGCTCGATCCCGGTTTTGAACTGACCCTGCGCCCCATGCGCTACCCGCAGTTCTACGACATGTATCGCAACGCGATCAAGAACACCTGGACCGTGGAAGAAATCAACTTCCAGATCGACATCAGCGACCTGCACACCAAGATGTCGCCGGGCGAGCGCCACCTGATCCACCGCCTGGTCGCGTTCTTCGCCACCGGCGACTCGATCGTGTCCAACAACCTGGTGCTGAACCTGTACCAGCATTTGAACGCGCCCGAAGCACGCATGTACCTGTCGCGCCAGCTGTATGAAGAAGCGCTGCACGTGCAGTTCTACCTGACCCTGCTGGACAACTACCTGCCGGATCCGGAAGAACGCGCCAAGGCGTTCTCGGCGGTGGAGAACATCGACTCCATCAAGAAGAAGGCCGACTTCTGCTTCAAGTGGATCGACTCCATCCAGGGCCTCACCCGCATCGAAACCCGCGAACAGCGCCGCCAGTTCCTGCTCAACCAGATCTGCTTCGCCGCCTGCATCGAAGGCCTGTTCTTCTTCGCCGCGTTCGCCTACGTGTACTACTTCCGTTCGCGTGGCCTGCTCAACGGCCTGGCCTCGGGCACCAACTGGGTGTTCCGCGACGAAAGCGCGCACATGGACTTCGCCTTCGAATGCGTGGACGTCATCCGCGAGGAAGAGCCGGACCTGTTCGACGATGAAATGAAGCAGCAGGTTTACGACATGCTGGCCGAAGCCATCGAATGCGAAGTGCAGTTCGCCGAAGACGTGCTGTCCGGCGGCGTGGCCGGCATTTCCACCCGCGACATGCGCCAGTACCTGCAGCACTGCGCCGACAACCACTTCCACCGCCTCGGCATGGAAAAGAAGTACAACGTGCGTAACCCGCTGCCGTTCATGGAACTGCAGGACGTGCAGGAGCTGACCAACTTCTTCGAACGCCGCCCCTCGGCCTACCAGGTGGGCGTGCAGGGCGAAGTGTCCTTCGACATGAACTTCTGATTCCAATCAGACAGCGTCCCCCAAAGAACCCCGGCCCGCCCGGGGTTTTTTCATGCCCGTAACGCCCCAGACGCTCCACACCCGTAGAGCCACGCCCTGCGTGGCTGATCCACCTCCCAACCCCCGCTGCCGTATCATCCCCACGACCCCCTCTTCCACACGGCCGCCCCCATGACCGCCACCCCCGACGTCGTCCCGCCCACCGAAGTGCGCATGGCCGAAATCGTGTTCCCCAACCACACCAACCACATGGGCACCCTGTTCGGTGGCCAGGCATTGGCGTGGATGGACAAGGCCGCGTTCCTGGCCGCCGCGCGCTACTCGCGCCGCACCGTGGTCACCGCCCGCTCCGACCAGGTCGACTTCAAGCTGCCGATCAGCATCGGCCAGATGGTGGAAACCGTGGGTCGCATCGTGGAGGTGGGCCGCAGCTCGATGAAGGTGGAAGTGGAGCTGATCGCCGAAGACCTGCACACCGGCGAGCGCAAGCTGTGCACCCGCGGCCACTTCGTGATGATCGCGCTGGACGAGAACCACAAGCCCACCGCCGTGCCCGCGCTCCCGGCCGACATCGCCGGCCCCTGAACGGGCTGGGCGATTGCGAACCCCGCAATCGCCCCCATCTTGCTGGCATGTCTACCCCACTGGCCGACTTCATCGACCGCGCCCGCCGCCTGTTCGTGCTGACTGGCGCTGGCTGCAGCACCGACTCGGGCATTCCCGATTACCGCGACGCCGACGGCCAGTGGAAGCGCACGCCGCCGGTGAACTACCAGGACTTCATGGGCGAACTGGCCACCCGCCAGCGCTACTGGGCGCGCAGCCTGCTGGGCTGGCCGCGTTTCGGGCATGCCCGGCCCAACGCCACCCACGCCGCGCTCGCCGCGCTTGAAGCGCGCGGCCAGGTGGAAGTGCTGCTCACGCAGAACGTGGACTGCCTGCACCAGCGCGCCGGCAGCGTGGGCGTGATCGACCTGCACGGCCGCCTGGACCAGGTGCGCTGCATGGGTTGCGAAGCCCGCAGCGACCGTGAGGACTTCCAGCACACCCTGCTGGCCGCCAACCCCGGCTGGGACACTCTGGACGCCGGCATCGCCCCGGATGGCGACGCCGACCTGGAAAACGTCAACTTCAGCGCCTTCACCGTACCGGCCTGCCCGCAGTGCGGCGGCATCCTCAAACCGGACGTCGTCTTCTTCGGCGAAAACGTACCGCGCGAGCGCGTAGCTGCCGTACACGACCACCTCGCCAACGCCGACGCCGTCCTGGTCGTAGGCTCCTCGCTGATGGTCTATTCCGGCTACCGCTTCGTCCAGGCCGCTGCCAACGCCGGCCTACCCGTAGCCGCCCTCAACCTCGGCCGCACCCGCGCAGACGACCTCCTCACCCTGAAGGTAGAACAACCCTGCGCAGCAGCCCTGTCCTTCCTCCTACCCACGACCACCCCCGCGTAGAGCCACGCCCTGCGTGGCTGCCCTCACCGCCCACCCAACATCGTCGCCACCCACGCCACGCCCGCCGGGCTGTTCGCCACCCCCGCGTAGAGACACGCCATGCGTGTCTACCCACACCGTTCCAAACAAACGGTTGCCTGCACCCCCGCTTCCGGGTGCAATAACCCCCCGGTTTCAACATCCCCCCGAGTCGCCCGCCCGTGAGCCAGCTTTTCTCCCCCGTAACCTTCGGACCGCTGACGCTGTCCAACCGCATCGTCATCGCCCCGATGTGCCAGTACTCCTCCACCGACGGCCTGGCCAACGACTGGCACCGCCAGCACCTGGGCATGCTGGCCCAATCCGGCGCCGGCCTGCTGATCCTCGAAGCCACCGCCGTGCTGCCGGAAGGGCGCATCAGCTACGCCGACCTGGGCCTGTGGGACGACGCCACCGAAGCCGCCCTCACCGACGTGATCGCCTCGGTGAAGCGCTGGTCGCCGATGCCGGTGGGCGTGCAGCTCGCGCATGCCGGTCGCAAGGCCTCCTCGGCACGCCCGTGGGACGGCGGCGGTCCGCTGCCGCCAACCGACCCGAACGGCTGGACCGTGAAAGCCCCCTCGGCGCTGCCGTTCACCGCCAACGGCCCCACCCCCGAAGCGCTGGATGAAGCCGGCATCGACGCCGTGGTGGAGGCCTTCGCCGTCGCCGCCAAGCGCGCCGAGCGCGCCGGCCTGGACCTGATCGAACTGCACGCCGCGCACGGCTACCTGCTGCACCAGTTCCTGTCGCCGCTGAGCAACAAGCGCCAGGACGAGTACGGCGGTTCGCTCGAAAACCGCATGCGCCTGCTGATCCGCGTGTTCGACGCCGTGCGCGCAGCGGTCTCCGACCGCATCAGCGTGGGCGTGCGCATTTCCGCCAGCGACTGGGTCGACGGCGGCTGGGACATCGAACAGAGCACCACCCTCGCGCAGATCCTCGACCTGTGCGGCTGCCAGTTCCTGCACGTCTCCAGCGGCGGTCTCGACGCACGCCAGAAGATCGCCCTCGAGCCCGGCTACCAGGTGCCGTTCGCCGCCGCGATCAAGGCCGCCAAAGTGCGCATGCCGGTCATCGCCGTCGGCCTGATCACCGACCCGGCCCAGGCCGAATCGATCCTGCGCCACAACCACGCCGACGCCATCGCACTGGCCCGCGGCATCCTCTACGAACCGCGCTGGCCGTGGCACGCCGCCGCCGCCCTCGGCGACTCCATCACCCCCGCCCCGCAGTACCTGCGCTGCGAACCGCGCGAAGCCCGCGGCGTATTCACCGCACCCTCCGCGTGATGAACCCGGTAGCGCACGACCGTTGGTCGTGCGCCGCCTGATCTCACGCAACATCCACCCGCCACGCAACCGGCAACCCCTCAACCACCACCTGCATCAACGCCCGCACCTTTGGCGTCAAATCCCGCCGATCACTCACGCACAAAAACACCCGCATCGGCTCCGGCGACGTCCGCGCCCCATCGCCCGACGCGAACAACACCTGCAACGCGCCGCGCGCCAACCACGGTTCCGCCACGAACGCCGCCAACCGAGCGATCCCACCGCCGGCCGCCGCCATCGCCGCAATCGCATCGATGTCATCCGACACCAGTGCCGGCCGCATCTCCGCCTCGAAGCGGATCCCATCGCGCACGAATCCCCACGGCAGCAACCGCCCATCCACCGGATAACGGAACACCAGGCAGCGATGCTCGCGCAGCGCCTCCGGCGTGTCCGGCGCACCGACCCGCGCCAGGTACGAAGGCGCAGCGCACACCACGAACGGCACCTGCGCAATGGGCCGCGCCACCAGCCCATCCACCAGCTGCGGCTCGATCCGGAAGCTCACATCCACGTCTTCGCGCGCATGGTCCACACTGCGGTCGGCCAACAGCAGCTCGATCGCCAGCGCGGGGTAGCGCGCCTGCAGCGCGGGCAGCATCGGCGCCAGCACGTGTCGGCCGAAGGCCGACGTGCTGGCAATGCGCAACCGTCCCTGCGGCACCGCATCGGGATCGGTCACCGCCGCCTGCGCCCGTTGCAGGTCGCGCTCGATATGGCGCACCTCCTCCAGGTAGCGCGCACCGCTTTCGGTCAGCGCCAGCGAGCGGGTAGTGCGGTTGAACAGCCGCACCCCCAAGTGCGCCTCCAGCCGCGCGATGTTCTGCCCCACCGCCGCCGGGCTGATCCCCAATGAGCGCGCCGCCGCCGCCAGGCTGCCGGCATCGGCGGTACGGACGAAACTGCGGATTGACTGAAGAATGTTCATGATCGCGCCAATTATGGCGCCTGATTGCAAAGATCCGCTTTACAAAGACCCAAGGCCAAGCGCTCTACCGCCTCCCCGGGCCTGCGCCTATCGTGCCGACCCTGCAGCCACCCCCGGCTGCTCTTCAAGGACTGCCGATGACCGACGCACAGACCTTCCCGCGCCGCTGGAAGCTCAGCCCCCGCACCACCCCCTACGTATTCGCCTTTTTCATGGCCTCGATCATGGCCATGCTGATGTGCCTGGTGATCACCGCCGCCAACGCCGGCGTCAACGCCGACTTCCCCGCCCGCGTACTCGGCGCCTACCAACTCGCCATGCCCACCGCCTTCGTCTGCGTACTGATGGTGCGCCCAGTGGTGATGCGGCTGGTTGCGCTCACCGTGCATCCGCCGCGCTGACAACATGTGGCATCCCTCCCCGGTAGCGCCCCACCGTTGGTGGGGCGTCGCGGCAAATCGAACGATGCATCGGCCGGCACATCGGTCGGCACATCGGTCGGCGCATCGGCCGGTACACCGCTCGGTAGAGCGGACTGTTAGTCCGCTGCTCCACCTGCATCAATGCCCGCGATAATTGGTTGCAACTGACATCGTCCCTCCGGAGGAACGCGCCGCTCCACTACACTCGACCCATGCGCCCCGACTCCATCCTCACCCTCTCATGCCCGGACCGTACCGGCATCGTCTACCGCGTCTCCGGCCTGCTGTTCGAGCAGGGCTGCAACATCCTGGACGCGCAGCAGTTCGGCGATGACGAGAGCGGCCGCTTCTTCCTGCGCGTGCATTTCGACCGCGACCCCGAGCAGCCCATCGAAGCAATGCAGACCCGCATGGCCTCGCTGGCGGCTGACTTCCAGATGGACTGGCAGCTCCACGACGCCCGCCGCCGTGCACGGCTGCTCGTGCTGGTGAGCAAGCAGGGGCATTGCCTGAACGACCTGCTGTTCCGCGCCCACAGTGGCCAGCTCAAGGTGGATATCGCAGCGGTGGCATCGAACCACGAAGACTTCGGTGCTCTCGCAGGCTCCTACGGCATCCCGTTCCACCACCTGCCGGTCAACGCCGACAACCGCGCCGTACAGGAACAACAGATCATCGACCTGGTTGAGCGCGAACAGATCGACCTGGTGGTCCTGGCGCGCTACATGCAGATCCTCTCACCGCGCCTGTGCGAAGCCTTGGCCGGGCGCGCGATCAACATCCACCACAGCTTCCTGCCCAGCTTCAAAGGCGCGCAGCCATATCACCAGGCCCACGCGCGCGGCGTAAAGATCATCGGCGCAACGGCCCACTACGTAACCTCCGATCTCGACGAAGGCCCGATCATCGAACAGGACGTAGCGCGGGTGGACCACGCCATGACCCCGCGCGACCTCGTCCGACTCGGCAGTGACACCGAATCGCAGGTACTGGCCCGCGCCGTTCGGCGCCACGTAGAGCACCGAATCCTCCTCAACGGGCACCGCACCGTTGTATTCAGGTAACCGATGGGGCGGCTTCTCCTGCTGGGCGCCTTTCGGCTGCAAGGCGCCACAATGTGCAATGTGCATACGGCTACGATAAAACCACCGCCCACTTGCGACCGCCCCCATGATCGACCATCTGGATCACCTCGTGCTGACCACATCCGCAGAAGAGGCCACTACCCACTTCTACGTCAACGTCTTGGGGATGACCTTGGAAACGTTCGGGGCGGGAAGAAAGGCGTTCCGGTTTGGCAACCAGAAGATCAATCTCCACATCAAGGGGCATGAGGTTGAACCCAAGGCGCACCTACCCGTGCCTGGCTCCCTCGATCTCTGCTTCATTGCCGCAGTGCCGTTGGATCAGGTCATCCAGAAGCTAGGCAGCAACTCCGTGAAGATCGAACAGGGTCCTGTCGAGCGTACCGGTGCATTGGGCAAGATTCGATCTGTGTATGTCCGGGACCCCGAACTCAACCTGATAGAGATCTCCGAGTACCTACCTGCGAACTAGCCGATCGGTTCTGAGCCAGACTACAGGTCACAGATACTGGGCCGCGCCGTCCGCAGGCATGCTCGACGGACACCGCGCCGCAGTCTTCTGATAGCGACCCCCACAGTCGCAAGAGACCCGGTAGCGCCGGCCGTTGGCCGGCCTTCACGATACCGGCAGAAAACCGTGCGGTAGTGCCGGCCCCCAGGCGGCACCGCACGGAGAATGGAGCGCCACCGCACCACCACGGAGTCAAAAGTGTTCGCACCCTACTGGGCAGAATTCCTAAGCTTGGCGATAGTCCACCTACTTGCTGTCATAGCCCCAGGCCCGGACTTCGCAGTAGCCGTCCGCCAAAGCGTCCGCTTCGGCCGAAAAGCAGGCATCTACACCTCGCTGGGAATAGGCGCAGGCATCTCGGTCCATGTCCTCTACACCCTCATCGGCGTAGGCGCACTCCTGCACACAACCCCCTGGCTGATGACCGCAGCCAAGTGGCTGAGCGCGGCTTACATCTTCTACCTCGGAATCAAGTTCCTCCGCAGCAAGCCCAGCGCAGGCGGCGAGGCGACCACCGATGCGCCGAGCCACGCCGTGCAACAGGCCCCCAGGCAAGCCTTCGTCATCGGCTTCATGACCAACGCCACCAACCGCAAGGCGACCCTGTTCTTCCTGGCTGTGTTCACCACACTGGTCAGCGCAAAGACACCGCTCCCCGTGCAGATGCTCTACGGCCTGTGGATGTGCCTGGTCAACGCGGCATGGTTCGTCCTGGTCAGCGTAGCCCTCTCCACGGCAGCCGTACGCCAGCGCTTCATGCGCGCCAGCCACTGGTTCGAACGAGTAATGGGCGTGCTGCTGATCGGGTTTGCGCTGCGACTGGTGTTCATGGCGTAGAGGCGGCCGGCGGCAGGTCGCAGGCATCCGCGCGCGGCATTCGGCATTGAAGATCCGCATCGCGAGTCTCCAATGCCGATCTAGCGGCCATCAGGTACCCGAACTCACTGTTGCTGATTCAACTGCCGTGCCCGCGACTTCTTCGGCGCGTGCTTTCGATACCGGTACGGCAGCTCTACTGGCGTTTCGTCCAACGTGAGCGTGACACGCCCCGGCGCACCTTCCACCTTCACCCGGTGGCCGGCCTTCAATCCCAATCGTTCGAGCCATACCCCGCACAGCGACAGGTAGGGGATGGCTACATCCGGCGGCAGGATATTGCCGGCAGGATGCTCCACCGCCGAAATGCGAACGCTCTTGGGCTGATACCAGCCGAGCCCAACTTCGTGCTTGGATCCGCTGGCTGAATCCTTCTCTGAACTGCGCATGGGTGTACTCCATCGGAAGTACTCCCTCGTCGGCGACGAGGGAGTCGGGAGGTTGATATCCGTTGGATCGACGGCGTGACTAATTTCCCAGGGGGTGTTGTATTCGCCACCCTCCCGACACAGTGCCTTGCAGTTCCGTTGATCCAGCAGGGGATATCAAGCCCCGAATCCACACCATGCACAGCCCCTCAAATGAGGAGAAGTTGGCATTTCTCCAGCATACCTGCATCTCCGATTTACCGGACCAATGGTGTGACGCAAACGAGCCTAAATCCCGCCATCGGGCAGGAATTGCTGGAATGGGTGTCCCAGAACTAAAGACACACAACGGTTCTCAATCATTCTCCACGTCCCTCGATGTAACGTCAGATGCGCGTCGCAAGCAGCCCGCAGTGCGCAGCACGCTGGTAGCGCCGACCGTTGGTCGGCTTTCGCAATGTTCGAACGTGGTGCGGCGTCGCGCATTGGCGATACCCTTCCGCATCTCCACTCACCGGAAAAGAAGACGGTGACTACCTCTAGGAGGGTGGTTGATAAGCGCCATGCATCGGGAAAACGGGTGCAAGTGGATGGCCGATTCCGGCCAAAAGCAGACACTATCAGCGCTTGGCGGCTGTGTACAAAGCCTTACGCGAATCCACCCCTCGGTCGGTGGCTGTTACCAGAAGAGCGCTGCCAATTTCCATTCCATAGCGTTCTTAAAATACCTTGCATGTGATGAGTAGCCTATTGGGCGCATTAGAACCTGCCTTCCAAATTTCTTCCCTGCCGTGGTGCCGCTCTCTCTATTTAACTCTTGAACCCAGTTCGCACTCCGGTGGTGGGGGCGGGATGTAATCGGCCCCAGCCGCTTAAGCCCCAAAGCATTCCCAAGCATGCGGTCACCTAGGGAGCGGGTGGTGCAGGATGAGCACCCTATGAAGTGCGCCTGCGTGGCGGGGAGACGAGTGCTTGCGCCGGGGAAACGGGCCGGCCAGCAGAGGCGCGTGAGGATGTAGTCTATGTCGCGGTCGCTCCCCGGTGTAAGGGCACGGCTAGGCTTCAAGTTGCTTCCGATGCATCGTTCAATCTAAATCTATCTTGGAGTCGCGCCATGCAAGCCCGGGTACGCGCGCAGATCCTGAATCTGCTCAAATGCATTCATTTAGTGAGGCCGGCTGGAGCAGGCATGCCTTCTGACTTGTTCTTCCCGGGCGTGCATCCTCGTTTTGTATTTCCGACTGGAATTTCGGTTGCGTGGTGGCGGAATGAGCGTGCGCATGCGGCTCAGAGAGGCGTTGCATCTCTGCTTGTTGGTAGCAATGCTGTTTTCGAGGGGTGCGACCAAGAAACGGCACGCAACGTTGTGCTGGATACGCTTAAGGAGGCGTGTAATGACTCAGATATATTCCATGCCGATGACGTTGTCTTCGCCAAGAGTTCGACTTTGTTCGAATGCCTCAAGGCCGATCTAAACGAATGTGCGGATCAGCTATTCGCGCGCATGCAGCGAAACCTATCGAGGGAGATTGGGCGCTGCTGCACAGTGTTCCTTGTACCTCGTTTGAGGGTGCCGAGCTTCAGTGTAGAGAATCACGGAATTTATGTAGTTGAAGTGGGCGATGCGGATGCTTGGCGTCGGATACTGAACATGGGTTTCGCTTTCAGTGGCTGGGAACCTGGTGTGTATGGCCCGGGTACGGATGCTGCGTTCTCCCCGCCGACAGATTATTCGTCGGTCTTGCTGATAGATGGAAAAGGAACGCGATCGGGAGTTCAGTTTTTGAGCACTCTGAAGGTGCGCGCCTTCTTGGCAGTTGCATCCGCCGTTGCGTCAAGGAATTCTGCTCACGCGTCCCAGAAGGCGGGCGTGCGCACTCATGAGTACTGCGCGCAGTTCCCACATGCATCTAACCCCCAGCAGGTAAGGTGGCGCAGTGACACCGAGCCGCTGTTCCCCAATTTTTTAGAGGACGTCACTATCGACCAGCTGGGAGCGTTGGAGATTCGCAAATGGTTCACTCAGCTCGATGTGGCTCCGACAGAAGTCGCAACCAGAATTGAGAAAGCTGCCCACTTTCTTAACCTCGGATTGAACTCAGGTGGGACGGGTGCATTTGTCAATTTCTTCGTCGCCTTAGACGCACTTTTGGGGCGGAGGGGCGCTGTTGAGACCTCCATACTCGGAGGCTTAGAGCGACTCGGGTTCGAGCAAGCTGACATCAACAGAGCCCAGAGCCTGTTTCAACTTCGCAATGATCTGGTGCACGGCGGCAGCAGGTACGTTGAGGAATGGACGTTGTACCCTCGCTATTTGAGGCGATTCGGGTCGAGTCCAATGCGTGACGTCCAGCGTATCGCCGAGACGGCCGTGCTCTTGGCGCCAGATAAGTTGTACTGAGTGGATCGCCCAGGATGCATCAATCACGTGCCGCCCTCTCGGCGTGTCCGCGTCCGGCCAGCAGCAGACATTCAGCGTAGTCGATCAATTTACCTGATCAGTTCAGTCACTCTTACCCGCTTTCGACCGACGCCGCGATCTGAGCGCCGCCCACCCGCTGTCTGGTTGAGCAAGGTGGAAGCCATCGTCTCAACGCACAGGGCGCGTCATCCAGAACTGCGACAGAGCGTTCGACTCCAATGTCCCAAACGGTGAGATTGCCTCTGCTCGCAAGCGATGAAGAACCTCTTGCAGATGTTCGCGTCCACCTGCGACGACCGCGCACTGAGCGGAGGCGATCGCAAGCACGTACGCTAGCATCACTTGCATAGCCTGAGTTTCTATACCAAAAGCCGGCCCGCCCGTCATTCGCCGATTCAGCTGCATGGCGTCGCCGTGCGTTAGCTGATGGAAAGTCGTAATATCAATGCCTCTTAGATTGGGCCCGATTTCCGGAATTTTGGAGCAGGCGGCCAGCATCCTTGAGAATTTCGGTAGGTAGCCGTCTCCCCGCTCGATAGCGGTCGCCCATTGAAGTGGTGAGCAAAACAGAAAGTACAAACTTGTCAACGATGCCTCAATGACTGGTCGGGTAAGAGCCGCCGCTGCAGCTGAGTGACCAGATTCGACAAGTAAGACTAACCCCGAAGCTAGTTCGACCGAATAGTCAGCAGCCTTGATGCACAGGCGATCACGCGGGTCATCTGCCACCATGTCCTGAACCATCTCCTCAAGCACCCGGATGCTTTGCTGCGCCTCTTTGATTCGGCGTTCCAACGGTTCCATCAGCTCTCCCGATTGAAGGCTATCCGGAACGTGGCCGCCAGCAACGGAAGGATCAGGATCAGCACATAGCCCTTGTGCACCTGGATGCTGGATCTAGGTCAGCCGGATCGTCGTACATTTATACAGTTTGGAGCGGCGCGCGAGCAATCTGGTTGGACGCGCGTTCCGGGCGGCGTGGCCAGCGGCGCTGGTGTCCGCCTCTGGCCGTCAGCCCCCTCCGCCTGCGAACGCGGCCAGCTCCTCCGCCTGACCCTCCGGGAAGGATTCCTTGAGCAGGTCGAGCAGCGCCGACACCCTTGAGCTGAGCAGCCGTCGCGACGGGTACAGCGCCCATATCTCGATGGGCGGGGCCTTCGCATTTCCCCACGACACCAATGCGCCATCCCTGAGATCGTCGGCAACCAGCGAGAAGGGCAGCATCGCCGCGCCGGTGCCTGCACGTACGGCATCGCGCACCATGGTCAGTGCGCCCAGGCGCAGCACCGGATCCACCGCGATACGTATCTCGCCACGCGGCGTCACCAGGTCCCAGCCGGTGACATCGCTGGACGGCCGGAACACCGCAGGCGCCGTCTCGCCCATCGCGGGCAGGGGCAGGTCCGGGTGCGCCACCGCTACCAGGCGGTCCCGGATCAGCACCCGCCCCACCAGCCGCTCATCCTGATCCGGATTGACCCTTATCACCAGGTCGTAGCCTTCTTCCACCATGTCCACGGCGCGGTCTT
This sequence comes from uncultured Stenotrophomonas sp., assembly GCF_963519925.1. Lineage (NCBI taxonomy): Bacteria > Pseudomonadati > Pseudomonadota > Gammaproteobacteria > Lysobacterales > Lysobacteraceae > Stenotrophomonas > uncultured Stenotrophomonas sp. The sequence goes on from NZ_CAUQPH010000035.1 coordinate 25,240, forward strand.
CGGTGGTGACATCAAGCCGGACCTGTGGGTAGCGCTTCACGAATTCGGCGGCAATCCTGCCCAGCGCCATCTGCGAGAACAGCATCGGTGCGCTCACGCGCAGCCGCCCCCGGGGCGTGTCGCCACCTGAGGCAATGGACGCGGCCGCTTCGTCCAGTTCGGTAAGCAGCGTCTCGGTGCGCTCGAACAGCGCCCGACCTTCCTCGGTGAGCTTCAGCGTGTGCGAGCCACGCTCGAACAGCCGCACCCCCAGGCTGGCCTCCAGCTCACCCACGCGGCGCGAGAGTGTTGCCTTCGGGCGGTCCGCTGCGCGCGCGGCACGGCCAAACCCGCCGTGCCGCGCCACCAGGTTGAAGTCGGCCAAGGCCAGCAGGTCCATGTGTTCCACCAGCGAGACAGGTGGTCCAAGTATATGGGCTATCGGCCCGCACGCGGATCAACAACCATAAGGCCTCACCACCCACCCGGAGTACCCCATGACCATTCTTGTCACCGGCGCCACTGGCACCATCGGCCGTCAAGTCGTCCAGCACCTCATTCAGCGCGGCGCAGACGTTCGTGCACTGGTCCGCACCCCCGCCACCGCCAACCTGCCCGCCACCGTGGAGCTGGTGCAGGGCGACATGCTGGATGTGGATGCCCTCCGCCAAGCGCTGAAGGGCGTCTCCACGCTGTTCCTGCTCAACGCGGTGGTCGCCGACGAATTCACCCAGGCACTGATCACCCTCAACGTCGCCCGCGAGGCGGGGGTGAAGCGCGTGGTGTACCTGTCGGTGATCCACAGCGACCGCTACGTCAACGTGCCGCACTTCGCCGGCAAGTTCGGCGTGGAGCGCATGATCGAGCAGATGGGCTTCAGCGCCACGATCCTGCGCCCAGCCTATTTCATCGACAACGACCTCACCATCAAGGACGTGGTGCAAGGCTACGGCGTGTACCCCATGCCGATTGGCAGCAAGGGGCTGGCGATGATCGATACCCGCGACATTGCCGAGATTGCTGCCATCGAACTGCTCAACCGCGAACAGGCGCCGGACAACCGCGCGCTGACCCGACTCAACCTGGTGGGCCCGGAAGCACTCACCGGAGAACAGGTGGCTGCCATCTGGAGCGATGTGCTGAACCGCCCGATCGTCTACGGCGGCGATGACACGGCCGCCTTCGAGCAGAACCTGCGCCAGTTCATGCCGGCGTGGATGGCCTACGACATGCGACAGATGGCCGAGCGTTTCATCAACGACGGCATGCTGCCGGGCGCGGGTGACGTGGAGCGATTGATGCAGTTGCTGGGTCGGCCGCTGCGTACGTACGGCGCGTTTGCGGCGGAGCATGCGTCAGCGGGATGAGGGTCGAGCCTGGGCAGCGGTTGAACAGCCAGTTCTTGGAGCCCTCGGCTTTCGCCTTCTGGATGCACGCGATGGTTGACAAGGTAGAACGATCGTTCTACCTTGGCGCCATGGATAAGACAACGACCGACACCCGACTGAAGATCCTGGACACAGCGGAGTCGCTGATTTACCAGAACGGAATACATGCCACCGGCATGGATCTGCTGGTGAAGACCTCAGGCGTTGCGCGCAAGAGCATTTACCGACACTTTGAAAACAAGGACCAGGTTGCCGCAGCCGCGTTGAGCGCGCGGGACGTGCGCTGGCTCAATTGGTTCAGGCAGGAATGCGACAAGGCCGCCAGCCCGGAAGCGCGCATCCTGGGCATGTTCACGGTGCTCAAAGGCTGGTTCGAGTCCGAGGGCTATCGCGGCTGTGCCTTCATCAACACGGCAGGCGAGGTCGGCGATTCCCACGACCCGATCCGCAGGATCGCCAAGCACCACAAACAGAAACTGCTCGATTACACGCTGGAGCTCACCGGGCAACTGAACATCGCGCAGCCGGCCGTTCTGGCGCGGCAGCTGCTGGTTCTGATGGAAGGCGCCATCACCGTATCGCGCGTGATGGGTGACTACGACGCCGCAGACACCGCAAGGGATGTTGCCCAGGTGTTGTTGAAGCAAGCCACGCGCTAACGCTGCAGTAACCGAAATTCCGCCGCAGTACCCCGTTCATCCATTTCCATTGGAGGCCCCACCGTGTCCGCAGAAGCACCCCGTCCCCCCCTTCCCCCGTTCACTCTCGAATCGGCGATCCAGAAGGTTCGCTTGGCAGAAGATGGCTGGAATTCCCGCGATGCCGACAAAGTGGCGCTTGCCTATTCGCTCGACACCCAGTGGCGAAACCGCGCCGAGTTCACCAACGGCCGCGAGGAAGCCCGGCAGTTTCTTGCCCGAAAGTGGAAGAAAGAGCTTGAGTACCGGCTGATCAAGGAGTTGTGGGCCTTCACCGGCAACCGCATTGCCGTGCGCTACGCCTATGAATGGCGCGACGACTCTGGAAACTGGTTCCGCTCCTATGGAAACGAGAACTGGGAATTCGGCGCGGATGGTCTGATGGAGCGCCGCTTCTCGTGCATCAACGACATGCCCATCAAGGACAGCGAACGCAAGTTCCACTGGCCACTGGGGCGCCGCCCGGATGATCACCCGGGGCTGTCCGACCTGGGTATGTAAGTTGCGGAGCCAACGTGAGGAAGACCCGCGGGCGTGAATGCGCGCGCGGGTCTTCCATGTCAGCGCCGGGGTGCTCCTTCGCTTCAGGGGTCGGGCTACGACTGCACTTCAGCGCGGAACGCGATCTCGATCAACTGTTCGGGGAAGGCGAGCGCTGAAACCCCGATGAGGTTGCTGGCCACTTGGGGAACAGGCTGGCCATACACGGCGGGCCTGACCTTGCCGCTGGCGGCGAACGCGGCCGGCACATCGATTGCGAAAAGGGCTGGCCCGACACGAAGATCGAATTGTTCACGCGCACGGCCTGCACGTAACCATAAGCCGATTCCCACGGCACGCCGAAGCTGGCCGTGTTGGCGGTTGGAGGTGCTCATTTCGTTTTCTTCCTACACGGGCGGGAGGGGCAAGCGATGTTCGTCGCAGGCCCAAATGCCGCGCCCTGGTACCCAAGCGCTGTCCATCAATGCCGCAGCGTCTGGTCATTTCGACTCAGTGCACCTCGCCAACAGCGTGCGCGCATCAAGCCCCAAACGCACCATCAATCGTGTGCATCGCGCCAGTCACGAAGCTTGCCTCTGGCCCGGCCAGCCAGGCCACCATGCCTGCCACTTCCTCCGGGCGACCGTGACGCTTGATCGCCATGAAGCTGTGCATCAGATCCTTCATGGGACCATCCTCGGGATTGGCATCCGTATCGATGGGGCCGGGCTGAACAATGTTGATCGTGATGCCGCGCGGTCCGAAGTCGCGTGCCAGGCCGCGTGCCAGCCCCTGCAACGCGGACTTGCTCACAGCATAGGACGCCATGCCCGGCACCGGCATCCTGTCGCCGTTCACCGAGCCGATCACGATGATGCGGCCGCCGTCGCCCATCGTGCGCGCCGCCTCGACCGAGGCGTGGTACGGCGCATGCACGTTGATGCGCAGCAGACGATCCACGGCGTCGGGGTCCTGCTCCAACGCATCGCCGAAGATCGCGATGCCCGAGTTCACTACCAGTACGTCCAGCGGACCGGTGTCGCGAACCCGCGCGATCACCGCGTCACGGTCCGCGCTGTCGGTCTTCTCGGCCGTCGCCCCGGTTTCGGCGGCCAGCGCATGCGCCGCATCCGGGGATCCGCTGTAGGTGAAGGTCACCGACGCCCCGTCCGCCACGAAGCGGCGGACGATCGCCGCGCCGATGCCGCGGCTGCCGCCCAGTACCAGCACCTTCTTGTTCTCAAAAGCCATTGTTGGACACGCCTGAGTGAGTAATGTAGCATCCACTATAGAAATGGCATTCGGCACTTGTCAAGGAATTTAATAGTGGTCGATACAAAAAAATCTCGACCCCGCGGTCGGCCCCGGGCGTTCGACCCCGACGCTGCCGTGGCGACTGCACAGCAGCTGTTCCATGCGCGCAGCTATGACGATGTCAGCGTGGCGGACATCACCGGCACCTTGGGGATCAATCCGCCCAGCTTCTACGCCGCCTTTGGCAGCAAGGCGGAGCTGTTTGGCCGGGTACTCGACCGGTATGCATGCGACGGGGCCATTCCGCTGCGGCAACTGCTGGATCCGGCCCGGCCCGTCATCGAGTGCCTGGCTGCCGTGCTTGAGGAAGCTGCATGCCGCTACGCCGGCAAGTCGGGCGCGTCCGGGTGCATGGTCATTGAAGGGGTGCAGTCCATCGACGAGGACGCCAAGCGGGCGGCCATGGTGTTCCTGGTCGGCGCTGAAGCGGCGATCCGTGACTTCGTCGCGGCGCGCAACCCGGAGGCCGCCGACCGGGTGATGGACTACATGACCACCGTGATGATGGGGCTGTCCACGAATGCGCGCCGAGGGCATGACCATGCCCGGCTGCTGGCGTCCGCGCGGCTGGCGGTTGGGGGGTTGGAGCGGGCGATGGCCGGCCCCGGGTAGCCGCCGCTGGGACTTGCCCAGGCATGTCATGGGGTCGCTTCGTGCGGCCCTTTTTCATGGGCCCATACCACCTCCGGGGTCGACGGCGCTGCGCCACGAGCGCTTCCAAGTTGCTGTTTTACTTAATCATTCACGGATGGCGCCCGGCATCTGCAGGAAAAGCTAAAGATTGGTCCCCCTCTGCCGATCATGTGATGCACGGCACACTTTCACGTTTTTTAAACAATTGCGTCACCAGGGGACCAAGGAATGAACAAAGTATTCAAGGTGGTATGGAGCAAGGCCGTGGGTCAGTGGGTTGTGACCTCCGAATTCGGCACGGCCGCAGGTGGCCGCACCCGCCGCACGGCCAACCGCTTGACCACCGGCCCGCTGGCGGCCCTGAGCCTGATGACCGCGCTGGCGCTGTACGGTCCCTCCGCGATGGCGGCGGTGGACATCACCAACATCGGGTTCGAAACCGGCACGCTTAGCGGCTGGACGTATTCCGCTAACGGCACCCAAGGCTCTACCAGCTATAGCGGTGCGGGTGTCGGCGCCGCGGTGGTCACCGGCATGACCGATTACGCGTCCAACAACGGCAGCCATAGCTGGACGGTGACGCCCTTCGGCAACAACATGGCCTCATTGCAGGCGGGCGGCACTTCGGACTCGTTCGCCACGGGTGCAGCCGCACTTGGGCTGAACGCTGCAAGCCAATCGCTGGTGGCAAGCACGATGGCCGGGATGCCCACGAATGCATCGTGGCTGTACCAGGACTTGACCCTCGCTGCAGGCGACTACTTCAGCATGGCGTGGCAGTACGTCTCGACCGACTACGAGCCGTACAACGATGCCTCGCTGACCTCGCTGATCAACCTCGGCGACGCCTCGGTGTTCGCGACGGTGAACAACCAGAACGCGCAGTACGCACTGCTGGGTGCCACCAACCTCGGCACGGGCAGCTACTCCACCGGGAGTTACGGTGCAACCGGCTGGCAGGTCGCAACGTACCAGGTCAGCACGGCCGGCACGTACCGCCTGGGATTCATGGCAATGAATCTGGACGACACGCTGTGGAGCCCCGTTCTTTTCGTCGACCAGGCGCCCGGTCTGACCTTCGACAAGGGCGTGCCTTTTGGTCCGGTCGCGCCCAACCCGGGCAGCGGCGCGCCGACCACGCCGACGACCCCGACCGGCCCAATCATCATCGATGGGCCCAAGGGCACCGATGAGCTGGGCAACGAAGACGAGGCGTCGTTCGAGGGCGGTACGCTGGTGGTCGACAAGGACACCAACGTGGATGTCGACTTCAAGATCGACGACAAGCCCGGCACCATCGATCAGAACGGCCACGACTCGACGTTCACCGGCAAGATCGACGACGCCACTAGCGGCGTTCCGGGCTCGCTGATCGTCAAGAACAGCGGCAACGGCGGTTCGGTCACGCTGACCAACACCAACGGCTACACCGCTACCACCGAAGTCGACGAGAACGCCACGCTGGCATTGTCCGGCAATGGTTCCATCGACAAGTCGAAGAAGCTCGTGATCGACGGGACGCTGGACGTGACCCAGGCCGGTCCGGTCGTGAACATCATCTCGCTGGACGGCAAGGGTGATGTGGCGCTGGGCAACAACACGCTGTCCATCACGGATGCAAACGACGAGTTCGAAGGCACCATCGGCGGGCAGGGCGACGTGGCCATCAAGGGCGGCACGCAGGTGCTCTCGGGCACGAACACCTACGCTGGTGGCACCTCTGTCAGCAACAATGCCGTGCTGCAGGTAAGCGGTGATGAGAACCTGGGCGACGCCGCAGGCAAGCTCACGCTTGATGGCGGCACGCTGCACACCACCGGCGACGTCAACAGCGCTCGTGACGTCGTCCTTGCGGGTAATGGCACGTTTGATACCGACACCAACACCACGCTGACCAACAGCGGCGATGTGTCCGGTACGGGCGGCCTGATCAAGAACGGCGAAGGCGGCCTGGAGCTGACCGGTACGGTGAGCCACAGCGGTGGCACCACCGTCAACGAAGGCGAGCTGACCCTGTCGGGCCAGAACACCTACACCGGTGGCACCACGCTCAACGGCGGCGTGCTCAACGTCAGCAGCGATGGCAACCTGGGCGATGCAACGGGTGGCCTTACCTTCAACGGCGGCACCCTGCACACCACCGGCGACGTCGACAGTGATCGCGACGTGGTCCTTGCGGGCAATGGCACTTTCACCACCGATGCCAACACCACGCTGACCAACAGCGGCGACGTGTTGGGCAATGGTGGCCTGATCAAGAACGGCGAAGGCGGCCTGGGGCTGACCGGTACGGTGAGTCACAGCGGTGGCACCACCGTCAACGAAGGCGAGCTGACCCTGTCGGGCCAGAACACCTACACCGGCGGCA
>NZ_CAUQPH010000036.1:0-32080 GCF_963519925.1 uncultured Stenotrophomonas sp.
CTGCTGATCGGGGCGGCCACCGGCCTGCTGTGGGCGCCGTGTGCCGGGCCGATCCTGGGCCTGATCCTCACCGGTGCCGCGCTGCAGGGCGCCAGTGTCGGCACCAGTGGCCTGCTGCTGGCCTACGCACTGGGCGCGGCGACCTCGCTGGCGCTGGCCATCTGGATCGGCGGCCGCGTGTTCACCGCGCTCAAGCAGCGCCTGGGCGCTGGCGAGTGGATCCGCCGCGGACTGGGCGTGGCGGCACTGCTGGCGGTGGTGGCCATTGCCATGGGCTGGGACACCGGCGTGCTGACCCGGCTGTCCACGGTCAGCACCGCAAGGCTCGAGCAGGGGCTGCTGGACACCCTGCCCGGCCCGGCGCCGGCGGCCGGCCCGGCGATGATGATGCGCACCGACGCCGCGGCGGGGACCGAACTGCCGGTGGAGGGCACCCTGCCCTCGCTGGCCGGCGCCACCGGCTGGCTCAACAGCCCGCCGCTGAGCGTCGAGGGCCTGCGCGGCAAGGTGGTGCTGGTGGATTTCTGGACCTACTCCTGCATCAACTGCCTGCGCGCGCTGCCGTACGTGCGCGAGTGGGAGCAGCGCTACCGCGACCAGGGACTGGTGGTGATCGGCGTGCATGCACCGGAGTTCGCCTTCGAGCGCAACCTGCGCAACGTGATGGGCGCGGTGGAGGACCTGAAGATCACCTACCCGGTGGCGATCGACAACGACTTCGCGATCTGGCGCGGCTTCAACAACCGCTATTGGCCGGCGCATTACTTCATCGACGGCCAGGGCCGGATCCGCGCCCACCATTTCGGCGAAGGCAACTACGCGCAGTCCGAACAGATCATCCGCCAGCTGCTGCGCGAGAACGGCGCCACCCTGCCGGACGAACCGCAGGCGATGGCGATGGCGGCGGCGAATCCACGCGACGGCGTGGAGCGCCAGGCCGACATGCGCAACCTGAAATCGCCGGAGACCTACCTCGGCCACGCGCGTGCGGAAAACTTCGCCTCCCCCGGCGGGCAGCGCGCCGACCAGGCCGCCGACTACGCGGTGCCTGCCAGCCTGCAGCTCAACCAGTGGGCACTGGGCGGACGCTGGACCGTGGGCGATGAAGACGCCCAGCTGCAGCAGGCCGGTGGACGCATCGCGTTCCGCTTCCACGCCCGCGACCTGCACCTGGTGTTGGCGCCGGGCGCGGACGGCAAGCCGGTGCGCTTCCGCGTGCGCCTGGATGGGCAGGCCCCGGGTGCAGCGGCCGGGGGCGACATCGCCCCCGATGGCAGCGGCACCGTTGGCGGGCACCGCCTGTACCAGCTGATCCGCCAGTCCGACGACGTGCGCGAACGCACCTTCGAAATCGAATTCCTCGATCCCGGCGTGCACGCCTACGCCTTCACCTTCGGATGAATCAGGAGCACGCCATGCGACTTTCCGTCGACAAACTGGTGGCCGGTGGCATTGCCGCCGTGATCGCCGCCCTTACCGTCACCGCGGTGCTCAGCCTGGAACGCCCCGCGCATGCGGCGCCGGCCGAGGCGGTGGTGGCCGTGCCGGCGCCGCGTGGCGCGGCCAATCCCACCCTGCCGGGCAAGCGCGCCCAGGTGGTGTTCGCCGGGGGCTGTTTCTGGGGCGTGCAGGGCGTGTTCCAGCACATCAAGGGCGTGGACAACGCGGTGTCCGGCTACATCGGTGGGCGCCCGGCCGACGCGAATTATTCGCGCGTCAGTGGCGGTGGCACCGGCCATGCCGAAGCGGTCCAGGTCACCTACGATCCCAGCCAGGTGAGCTACGGCCAGCTGATGCAGGTGTTCTTCTCGGTGGTGCACGACCCGACCCAGCTCAACCGGCAGGGTCCCGACCGGGGCACCCAGTACCGCTCGGCGGTGTACGCCGACGACGCCGCGCAGCGCGACGCCACCCGCGCCTATATCGCCCAGCTGCAGCAGGCGCGCGCATATGCCGCGCCGGTGGTGACCACGGTCGACGGCGGCGCGCCCTTCCACGCCGCCGAGGGTTACCACCAGAACTACCTCACTCTGCACCCGGAGTCGTTGTACATCCGCATCAACGACCAGCCGAAGGTGGCGGCACTGCAACGACTGTACCCGCAGCTATACCGCGAGAAACCGCGGCTGGTGTCGACCCTGTCGGCACGCTGATGTGGGTCGGCAGCGGGGCAGAGCCCCGCTCTACGGCGTGGTGCGTCACCCGGTCGGTGCGCGCGCGGCCATCGCGGCCAGCTGCGGCAACGCCCGGGGGCTGTACACCACCTCGAAGACCTGGCGCTGGCCGGGCGCTACCTGCACGCTGACCAGCGCGCGGCCGATGGTCGGGTCCGGATCGCGGCGGATGAACCAGTAGGGCTGACTCCCCTGCGCGGGTGCCGGCACGCCATGAACGCGGCGCAGCGTCACCTTGCTGCCATCGCCGATCAGTGGCTTCAAGGCCTGGGTGACTGCAGCGCGCGGATTCCGGGCGAGATTCTCCGGCCTGACCTGGTAGGCCAGTCCGCCCATCTGACGCGGCGTCACTGGCATCTTCAACGCGACAACCGGCGCACCCGGTTGAGCGGGCCCGTTCCCTTGCACCGGCGAGGTGCGCGGGACAGGCCGCGGCTGTGGCGCAGGCGCCCCAGCCGGTGGCGGCGACCGACGTGGTCCGCCCGGCTCCACTGCCTGCGCCAGGTGCAGGGGCTGCTTCCTGTACGCGTCGATCAGTGCGTCCAGCGCCGGTCCGTGCGACGGGATCACCACCCGCTGCAGGCCCTTGCTGAAGAGCCGAACCGCATCGACCGCGGCGCACGCCAGCGCGTGCTGGTAGAGCGGATCGACCGCAGCGTCCTGCGCGCGCGATGTCCTGGAAAACAGACCGCTGCCGGGCAGCAGCAGGATGAAGGTGTCCACCTCGTGTCTGGCGGCATTGGCCATGGCATGCGCGAACTGGCGCAGCATGCCGGCGTACAGCGCCTTTGCATCGAAGTCGGGTTGGCCGCGACGATCGAGCGCGGCGATGGAGATCATGTCGTAGCTGGGCCCGGTACTGGACGGCGCCGCGAATGAGGCGCCGAGCAACAGGTCGCGCTGCGCCTCCAGCCGTTCCCCGGGCGTGCCGCGGACATCGCACAGCGCCTGCAGCACGGACCGGTCATGCCGCAACTGCACGCCGGGGGAGTATAGCTGGCGCTCGCCGGCGTGCTCCAGCCCCAGCGGATAGCCAGTGGCCACGTCCAGGCTGGCCTTGGCGCCCTGCCCCAGCACGCACAGCGCTTCCTCGGCGGGCATCCTCTGGTGGTTGAACCAGTCCACGCCCAGGCCGCCGCCACGGTGGCGGCTGTCGGCCGGATTGATGATCGCAACCCGACCGGCGCCTGGCGTGCCCAGCAGCTTGATCAGGCAATCCACGGCGTTGTTGCCGACACGCACGAACTGGGCGGTGGCGCCGGTCGGAACCGGCAGTTGGGTGCAGGCGGTAACCTCGGGCGGGGTGACGTGCAGACCGCGCTCCTGCTGGCGCACGCGCTCGAACAGGTGGTTGATCCGGGCGTTGATTGAATCGCCACGCACGGGTTGGCGCGGTGCGGCCTGCTGTACCGGCCCGTTGCGCAGGCGGTGCAGGGCCAGCCGGGGCGGCGCTGCCGCGGTGGGCGCTGCCCTGCCTGCATCCGCGTGCGTGCGGGTGGGCGTGATGAACCGATGGGCGGCAATCGGGGCCCCCTCTGGAGAACGAGGCATCGCGGGGGTAACCAAGGCTGGGCGGCCCGCGATAGTAGGTGTCTATCGTCCGACCGGCCTTCAGAATTCCTGCATGGGCAGCGTCAGGGCCTCGGCCAGCCGTGCCGGATCCGCGCCCGGTGCATGCGGCAGGCGCCCCCAGAACGGCAGCGGCAGCCGCGCCTTCAACAGCGCGACATTGTCGTCGATGCGCTGCATCTGCGGGTCCACCTCGTTGGCGATCCAGCCGATGCAGGTGGCGCCGCTGGCGGCGATGGCCTGCGCGGTCAGCCGTGCATGGTTCAGGCAACCCAGCCGCAGGCCCACCACCATCACCACCGGCAGCTGCAGGGCGTGGACTAGGTGCGCCTGGTCCAGCGTGCTGGACAGCGGCGCCAGCCAGCCGCCCACGCCCTCCACCACCACGGTGTCGGCCTGCGCCCGCAGCCGTGCGAAGGCCGCTTCGATGGGCTGCAGCGACACGGTCACGCCGGCGGCGGCGGCGGCCAGTTCCGGGGCCAGCGGCAACGCCAGCGCATACGGGTTCAGGTCGGCATAGGCCGGGGCCGGGTCGCTGGCCGCCAGCAGCGCGGTGGCGTCTTCATTGCGCAGGCCCTGCGCGGTCAGCTCGCAGCCGCTGGCGACCGGCTTCATGCCCACCGCACGCCGGCCGGTCTGGCGCAGCGCGTGCAGCAGGGCGCAGCTGCTGAAGGTCTTGCCGATGCCGGTGTCGGTACCGGTGACGTAGAAGGCAGCAGGCACGGGGGCAAGCGACGACATGGCCGGTCCAGTCAACAGGGGCGCCCATTATCGGTCCTGCAAAAGCGGCTGCGCAGCGGAATCGCTGCGTTCCGCGCCCGGGCGGCCCGCTGCCGGCTGCACTTGCTAGACTTCGGCCATGTTCGATACCTCCACGCTCACCGGCAGCAAGCCGGAACAGTACAGCCAGCTGCTGGCCCAGGCCCGCGCCCTGGTGCACGGTGAACGCGACCGCATCGCCAATGCCGCCAACCTGTCGGCGCTGGTCTACCACGCCCTGCCGCAGCTGAACTGGGTGGGTTTCTATTTCTACGATGGCAAGGAGCTGGTGGTCGGCCCGTTCCAGGGGCTGCCGGCCTGCGTGCGCATTCCGCTGCACAAGGGCGTGTGCGGTGCCGCCGCCTCGCAGCGGGTGACCCAGCGCATCGAAGACGTGGACGCCTTCCCCGGCCACATCGCCTGCGACTCGGCCTCGCGCTCGGAACTGGTCGTGCCGCTGGTCAAGGGCGACACCCTGATCGGCGTGTTCGACCTGGACAGCCCGGTGCTGGCCCGCTTCGATGCCGATGACCAGGCCGGTCTGGAAGCGATCGCGGCGGTGTTCGTCGAGGCGCTGGGATGAGCGCGAAGCTGCGCAACATCGGCCCCAAGAGCGCCGCCTGGCTGCGCCAGGTCGGTCTGCGCACCGCCGAGGATCTTGTCGCCGCCGGCGCCGTGGGCGCGTTCGTGAAAGTACGTCGCGCCGGCTTCAAGCCCAGCCTCAACCTGCTTTACTCGCTGGAAGGCGCGCTGCAGGACTGCCACTGGCAGGACCTGCCGGAAGCGCGCCGCACCCAGCTGGTGGCCGAGTACGAAGCGATCATCGCCGACAACCCGCTGAAGAAGGCGCCGCCCGCGTCGGGCCCGGTGTACGACCGCACGGTGGCCAACGATGACGACAGCGATGAAGTCCCGTTCGAATCGGACAACGAAGACCGCACGTAGCGCCACGCCCTGCGTGGCTGCATGAAGCCGGCACCGCGCGCAGGTCCGGCACCGCGCGCAGCCACGCAGGGCGTGGCTCTACGTCGCCTGTTGCAGCTCGAGGAGCTCTCCCCACAGTTCACCGTCTTCGCGCTCCACCCGCAGGCGCACGCGCGTGCCGTGGTCGATCCGCAGCGCCCAGCACATCGCCATCGGCAGGCCGCACACCTGCGACAGCACCATGCGCAGCGGGCCACCGTGGCTCACCACCAGCGTCGGCGCCGGCTCGGGGTCGTCGAGCAGCCGATGCAGCGCACGCGCGATGCGGCGCTCGAAGTGGCCCCAGCTCTCGCCATGCGGCGGCGGGTTGGCATGCGGGTCGAGGTGGAAGGCCTGCAGCGCCTGCATCGGCAGCGCCTCCAGCGGCTGACCGTCCCAGTCGCCGAAATCCAGCTCTTCCCAGTCTTCGTCGCCGATCACCTCCAGCCCGCGCGGCAGGGCCAGCGCCGAGGCCGTGGCCAGCGCGCGTTCGCGTGGCGAGCTCAGCACGCGCTCCCATTCCAGCTCCGCATAGCGGGCGCAGATCCGGTCGGTGCTTCCCGCTTCCAGTGGTGGATCGGTACGGCCATCGAGGTAGGCATCGCGGCCAGTGGTGGCGTGCCGGACCAGGTCCAGGATCATGCCGGCGGGAACCGGCGATGCTGCCGGCCAGGATGCTGCAATCCGATCTGTTTCATGCGAACCACGTAGTAGAGCGAGGCGCATTCTAACCGCTGCGCGGCTGCCACCGCCTGCGGCCCGCGCCCGCACGCGGGGTTTGCTCTACACTGCGCGCACTTTCAGGTGACCTGCGGCGCATGCCGGCAGGTTGAAACGGGAAGCCGGTGACGCAACAGGTCCTGCCTGCTGCCATTCCGGCGCTGCCCCCGCAACGGTAAGCGTGTAAACGCCAGGCAAGACGTCACTGTGCGCAGGCATGGGAAGGCGCCTGGTGCGATGGTCCGCCATCAGCGCGCAAGCCCGGAGACCGGCCTGGAAGACGACTGGTTGCGATGCGGCGGGCATGGCGGCGGCAGGCAGTGCCGTGCGCGCCGCCACCGTCGCGTGCCTTCCGTTGACCACCGCCCCCCACTTTGCCGCGCGGGCGTGCGCGGTGCATGGAGTCACCGATGAAGCTGCAGATCCAGACCCTTTCCCTTGCCATGCTGGCCGCGCTGCCGCTGCTGGCCGCCGCACAGGACGATGCCAGCGCGCTTGACACGATCCTGGTCACCGCCACGCGCACCCCGATTTCACTGCAGGACAGCATTTCGCCGGCGCAGGTGATCGACCGTGCCGAGATCGAGCGCAGCCAGGCGCCATCGCTGCAGGACCTGCTGCGCGGCCGCGCCGGCATCAACCTCAACAACAGCGGCGGGCTGGGCAAGCAGAGTTCGCTGTTCCTGCGCGGCACCAACTCGGCCCACACCCTGGTGCTGGTGGACGGCGTGCGCATCAATACCGGCGACCTCGGCCTGGCCATGCTGCAGGACCTGCCGCTGGCGCAGATCGAGCGCGTGGAAATCGTGCGCGGACCGCAGTCCAGCCTGTACGGCGCGGACGCGATCGGTGGCGTGATCCAGATCTTCACCCGGCGCAATGCCGGCGCGTTCGCCCCGCACCTGCAACTGGGCGGCGGCAGCAACGGCCTGCGTGAAGCCAGCGGCGGCTTCGGCGGTACCGGTGCACGCGGCTGGTTCGGCACCGACATCGCCTACCAGCACACCGACGGCATCAATGCCTGCCGCGGCGATGCAGCCACCTTCGCCGGCTGCGGCGCCGACGAGCCCGACCGCGACGGCTACCGCAACCTGTCGATGAGCCTGCGCGGTGGCTACAGCCTGACCGACACGCTGCAGGTGGAAGGTACCGCGCTGCGCGCCGAAGGCGAGAACCACTACGACGGCTACTACAACTACTCCGAGACGCTGCAGCAGGTGCTGGGCGGCAAGCTGCGCTACACCCCGGGCGAGCGCTTCGCGCTCACCGTGAATGTCGGCCGCGCCGACAACGAGTCGGACAACTACAACGACAGCACCTGGCTCGGCGCGGCGCAGACCCACCGCGACAGCGCCTCGGTGCAGGCCGACGTCGGCGTCGCCGAGGGCCAGCTGCTCAGTGCCGGCGTGGACTGGAGCGAGGACAACCTGGACGGCAGCAGCGCCGGCTATCTGGTCGACAGCCGCGACAACACCGGCGTGTTCGTGCAGTACCAGGGCCGCTTCGGCGCGCACCACCTGCAGGCCAGCGTGCGCAACGACGACAACGAGCAGTTCGGCAACCACACCACCGGCAGCCTGGGCTGGGGCATGGAGCTGGGCAGCGGGTTCCGCCTCAACGCAAGCTACGGCACCGCGTTCAAGGCGCCGACCTTCAGCGACCTGTATGACCCGTGGAGCGGCGTGCCGGGGCTGGACCCGGAGGAATCGAAGAGCGCCAACGTCGGTATCGCGCAGCAGGGCGAGGGCTGGCGCTGGGGCCTGGACGTGTATGAAACGCGCATCGATGACCTGATCACCTATGACGCCACCACCTTCATGATGACCCAGGTGGAGAAGGCGCGGATCCGCGGTGCGGAACTGACCGGCGCCATCGCCCTCGCCGGATTTGATGTCAGTGCCCAGCTCAGCCACACCGACCCGCGCAACCGCACCGACGGCAGCGCGCAGTTCGACAACTGGCTGGCCCGCCGTGCTCGTGACACCGCGCGCCTGGACATCGACCGCAGCTTCGGCGGCTTCCGCGCCGGCGTGACCGCCACGGCTGCCGGCAAGCGCTATGACAACGCCGACAACACGGTGCGCCTGTCCGGCTATGGCACCGTGGACCTGCGCCTGGAATATGCGATCAGCCGCGACTGGTCGGTGCTGGGCCGGGTCAGCAACGTGTTCGACCGCGACTACGAAACGGTGGCCTGGTACAACCAGCCGGGCCGTGAGTACCGTTTGAGCGTGCGTTACCAGCCGAAGTGATCGGGCGTTGGCCGGCATCGCGAGGTGCCGGCCAACGGCCGGCGCTACCGGGTGTGCGCGCAGCCACGGCCGCGGGCGTCCCGCGCACACGGTAGGTGCCGACCGTTGGTCGGCACGGCACCACGGCCGCGCTACAACCCGGGCAACGCCCGCAGGTCGTCCACCACCGCCACCGCGTCCACTGTCTCCAGGTCCAGCCCACGCGGATACCCATAGCGCACCAGCGCCACCGGCATGCCCGCGTCCACCGCGGCGCGGTAGTCGGTGATGGAATCTCCGACCATCAATGCGTCAGTGGGTGCCACGTCGAACGCAGCTGCGATATGCCGCAACGGCACCCCGCTGGGCTTGCGCTCGGGCAGCGAATCGCCGCCCAGCAGCATCTTGAAGTAGTCCTGCACACCAAGATGCGCCAGCAGCGGCGCGACCATGGCCGAGGGCTTGTTGGTGCAGATCGCCAAGGCCACGTTGCGCGCGCGCAAGGCTTCCAGCGCCGGCACCACACCGTCGTACAGCCGCGGGCTGCGCAGCAGGCAGGCTTCGTAATGGCGCATGAAACCGGGCATTACCCGGGCCAGGTCGATGTCGCTGCCCGCAGCGGTGAAGGCCTGCTCAACAAGGCGCCGAACGCCATCTCCGATCCAGGTAAGCACCGTGGCCTCAGGCACGCGCGGCAGCTGCCAGTCTTCCAGCGTACGGTTGAGCGCCTCGGCGATATCCGGCGCGCTGTCGACCAGCGTGCCGTCCAGGTCAAAGATCACCAGCGGATAGGGATAGAGCAAGGGAAGGGTCGCCTCTGAAACATGGGGAACACCGATTGTAGAGCCACGCCCTGCGTGGCTGCGTGCAGCCGGGCACCGCGCAGACACGCATGGCGTGTCCCTACACCATCGCGACAGACCACGCGTGTCCGCCCGCAGGTACAGCGTAGCGACACGCCATGCGTGTCCCACGCAATGCCCGGATCAAGACGCATCAGATCCGCGCCAGGAACTCCTCCCCCGAAAACCGCTCCACCAGGAAATCCAGGAAACTGCGCATCAACGCCGGCAACTGCCGCCGCGACGCATACACCGCGTGGATGCCCATTTCCTCCACCTCATACTCCGGCAACACCGCCACCAGCTCACCCGAACGCAGCAGCGGCGCGATCTGGTACGTCGGCAACATCGCAATACCCGCCCCCGCACGTACCGCCTCCAGCAGCAACGACGCCTCGTTCGCACTGATGTTTCCCCCCACCGCCACCGAAATCGCGCGCCCATGCCGCTGCAGCTGCCACACGCTCTTGCCCACGTAATGATGGGTAAGACAGTTGTGCCCGGCCAACGCATCGGCACTGGTCGGCGTGCCCCGCTCGGCCAGGTACGACGGCGCCGCGCACAGCACCGACCGGCACGGCGCCAACCATCGCGCGATCAGGCTCGGGTCGATCGCACGCGAAATCCGCACCGCCACATCCACCCGCTCCTCCACCAGGTTCACCACCCGGTCCACCAGCAACAACTCCACCCGCGTCAGCGGGTGCCGCCGCACGAACTCGGCCACCGCCGCCGCCAGGTGCAGCTGCCCGAACGACACACTGGCCGTCACCCGCAGCAGCCCATGCGGCTCCGGGTTGTCGCTGGCCACCTCACCCTGCAGCTCATCGCCAATGGCCAGCATCTGCCGGAAGCGCAGCAGCGCCGCCTCCCCCGGCCCGGTCAGGCTGATCCGCCGCGTGGTCCGGTGCAGCAGCCGCGCCCCCAGCCACGTCTCCACCTCCGCCAGGTACCGCGTCACCATCGCCCGCGACATGTCCAACGCCTCCGCCGCCGCAGTCAGGCTGCCGCGCTCGGCCACCTCCACGAACACATGCATCGCAGTAAGACGGTCCATTTGCTCGATCCGCGCAACAAATTAGGCCGTTATACGCGGTTTTTCGTCCGGTTTCAGAGGCATATTCTGGCCTTCCTCCCTCAACGGAACCCGACCCATGAAGATCGCCCTCATCGGTGCCACCGGCAACATCGGCCGTGAAATCACCCGCCAGGCCTTGGCCCGCGGCCATCAGGTCACCGCCGTCGTACGCCGCGAAACCGGCCTTCCCGCCGAACTCGACGGCGCCCAGCTGGCCGTCGCCGCCCTCGACGACACCGACGCCCTCGCCGCCGTGATCGCCGGCCACGACGTACTGGCCAGTGCGTTCGGCCCGCGCCCGGGCGACGACCCGTCCACCGTCACCACGGTCACCGCCGCGCTGGTCAAGGCCGCACGCCAGTCCGGCGTGCCGCGCTTCCTGATGGTGGGCGGCGCGGGCACCCTCGAAGTGGCCCCCGGCGTGCAGCTGGTGGACACCGAAGGCTTCCCCGATGCCTACAAGCCGGTCGCCCTCGCCGCCCGCGAAGCGTTCAACCTGCTGCAGAACGTGGATGACCTGGACTGGACGTTCTACTCCCCCGCCGCCGAGATCGGCCCGGGGCCGCAGAAGGGTGGTTTCCGTACGCAGGCAAAGCAGTTCCTGGTCGGCGCCGATGGGCACAGCCGGATCAGTTATGCCGATTACGCCGATGCGTTCGTGAGTGAAATCGAGAAGCCGCAGTACGTGCGGACGATTGCGACCGTGGCGTATTGATAAAGAGTGGTGATGCGCGCGTGTGGGGATTTTCATGCCCCACCGCGCGTTGCATTGCCATCGGCGGTCGATCGGGATGCGACCCTACCGATGCAACGTCGCTGTTGCTGGTGTAGTTGCTGTTGAACTTGCAGTCCCCTCATGGAACGCAATCAACCAGAATGGTCACCATCAAACAGCCCCATCTGGCTGACCGGTTCGCGCTCACGGAACCCGCCCAATCCAACGCCCACCAGGCGGTAGCGCGTCTCTGACGGCAGGTCCACCCGCGCGCGCAGTGCCAGCGCGATATCACGCAGTTCTTCCAGCGTTTCCGGCGGCGATTCCGGCGTGAAACTGCGCGTGATGATCCGGAACTGCGACGTCTTCAACTTCAGCACCACCGTGTGCCCGATCCGGTCCGTCTTGCGCGTCGCGTTCCACGTCTTGCCCGCCAGTGCCACGATCGCCGGCTCCAGTGCCTCCAGCGGTAGATCCTCCGCGAACGTGTCCTCCGACGAAATCGACTGCACCGGCTGGTCCGGTTCCACCGGGCGCTCGTCGATACCGCGCGCACGCCGGTACAGGCTTGCCCCGAAACTGCCGAAGCGCCCCTCCAGCTCCTCCAGCCGCAACCCGCGCAGATCGCCTACCGTCACGATGCCAAGCTCCGACAGCTTGCCCTCCATCACTTTCCCCACCCCCGGCACCCGCTTCACCGGCAGCGGCGTCAGGAACTGCTCGATGCGGTGCGGCGGCACCACGAACTGACCGTCCGGCTTGCGCCAGTCCGACGCGATCTTCGCCAGGAACTTGTTCGGCGCAATCCCCGCCGACGCCGTCAGCTGCGTTTCCTCACGGATCTGCGTGCGGATCAGCGTCGCGATTTCCGTCGCCACCGTCATCCCGCCCTTGTGCACCGTCACATCCAGATACGCCTCGTCCAGCGACAACGGCTCCACCAGGTCCGTATGCCGCAGGAAAATTTCCCGCACCTGTCGCGACACCGCCTTGTAACGCACGAAATCCGGCGGCACGAACACCGCATCCGGACACAGCCGCTCCGCCCGCAACGCCGGCATCGCCGAACGGATCCCGAATACCCGCGCCTCGTACGACGCCGCGCACACCACCGAACGCGCCCCCTTCCACGCCACCACCACCGGCAGCCCGCGCAGCGACGGATCGTCGCGCTGCTCCACCGACGCGTAGAACGCGTCCATGTCGACGTGGATGATCTTGCGTTGTGCGGACACGGCGGCAGCTCAAGGGGTATGGCGGCAGGAACAGATGAACAAGATTACAGCCACACGCCTGGGTATGGTCTTTTCATAACAACGACATGCGTTTTTCAAGCTGAAAACACTACGCCGGCGTACGGTTAAAACGTTTGATTGAATGCAAATTACTCTGCACTCTTGGGCACTTTCAACAGCAACAATCCGCCGCGCCCCGCGCCGGCAGCCCCGATGTCCACTTCTCCAGGATTGCGTTTTCCATGACTCGTCTCCACGCGTTCTCGCGCGAACAGCTGCTGGCCAGTGCCCGTGGCGAACTGTTCGGGCCGGGCAGCGGTCGCCTGCCCAACGACCCGATGCTGATGTTCGATCGCATCACCGACATCCGCGATGAAGGCGGTCCACACGGCAAAGGCTACGTGCGCGCGGAACTGGATATCCGCCCCGACCTGTGGTTCTTCGGCTGCCATTTCATCGGCGACCCGGTGATGCCCGGTTGCCTGGGCCTGGATGCCATGTGGCAGCTCACCGGCTTCTACCTGACCTGGCTCGGCGCACCCGGCCGTGGCCGTGCACTGGGCTGCGGTGAAGTGAAGTTCACCGGCCAGGTCCTGCCCGACGCCAAGCGCGTCAGCTACGAAATCGACATCACCCGCGTCATCAACCGCAAGCTGGTCATGGCGCAGTCCGACGCCCGCATGCTGGTCGACGGTCGCGAAATCTATACCGCCAAGGACCTCCGCGTAGGTCTGTTCACTTCTACCGAGAACTTCTGATGCGTCGCGTCGTCATTACCGGAATGGGCATCACCTCGTGCCTGGGCAACGACCTGGACACCGTGTCCGCCGCCCTGCGTGAAGGCCGCGCCGGCATCCGCAACCTGCCCGACCATGCCGAAGCCGGCCTGCGCAGCCACGTCGGCGGCAACATCGAACTGGACCTGGACGCGCAGATCGACCGCAAGCTCAAGCGCTTCATGAGCGATGCCTCCGCCTACGCCTACATCGCCATGCGCGACGCCATCGCCGACGCCGGCCTGGACGAAGCCCAGGTGGCCAACCCGCGCACCGGCCTGATCGCCGGCTCCGGCGGTGGGTCCAGCCAGTGGCAGGTGGAATCGGCCGACATCCTGCGCGCGCGTGGCGTACGCAAAGTGGGTCCGTACATGGTGCCGCGCACCATGTGCTCCACCGTGTCGGCCTGCCTGGCCACCGCCTTCCAGATCAAGGGCCTGAGCTATTCGCTGTCCGCCGCCTGCGCCACCTCCGCGCATTGCATCGGCGCCGCCGCCGACCTGATCCGCCACGGCGCACAGGACGTGATGTTCGCCGGTGGCGGTGAAGACCTGCACTGGTCGATGAGCGTGATGTTCGACGCGATGGGCGCGCTGTCCACCCGCTTCAACGACACCCCGGCCACCGCATCCCGTCCGTACGACAAGGACCGCGACGGCTTCGTCATCGCCGGTGGCGGCGGCATGCTGGTGCTGGAAGACTATGACCATGCCGTGGCGCGTGGCGCGCGCATCTACGCCGAGCTGGTCGGCTACGGCGTCACCTCCGACGGTGCCGACATGGTCGCCCCGTCCGGCGAAGGCGCGGTGCGCTGCATGAACATGGCGATGCAGAACCTGAGCGCCCCGATCGACTACCTCAACACCCACGGCACCTCGACCCCGCTGGGCGATGTCACCGAACTGAAGGCGGTGCGCGAAGTGTTCGGCGAAGCGATTCCGCCGCTGTCTTCGACCAAGGCGCTGTCCGGCCATTCGCTGGGCGCGGCGAGCGTGCACGAAGCGATCTACTGCCTGCTGATGATGCGCGACGGTTTCATTGCCGGTTCGGCCAACATCGGCGAACTGGACCCGGCGGTGGAAGGATTCCCGATCGTGCGCGAAAGCCAGGACGTGCAGTTGAACACGGTGATGTCCAACAGCTTCGGCTTCGGCGGCACCAATGCCGCGCTGGTGTTCGGGCGGGTGTGATCGCCGGCGACGTCGACATGAAAAACCCGGCCACGTGCCGGGTTTTTTTGTGGGGTTACGAGCGGAATGATGCGGAAATCCACATGGAATGCCGGAGGGAATGACGGGTGGAATTCCCGGTAGAGCCGACTGTTAGTCGGCTGCCTTAGGCGGGGTCAATGATCGCGCTTCGCGCTTAGCCGACTAACAGTCGGCTCTACCCTTCGGCTCTACCCTTCGGCTCTACCGTCGCTTTGCAGCAGCGGCAGCAGCAGTGCGTGGGCGTCGCTGAGCGAGTCCACGATGCGGTGGCCGAGCGCGCGCAGGTCGGCATCCGGATGCACCAGGTCCGGAACCTGGATCGCGGTCATGCCGGCGGCCAGCGCCGCGCGGGTGCCCGCTGGCGAGTCTTCCAGTGCCAGGCAGCGCGCCGGGTCCTTGCCCAGCCTGCTCGCCGCCAGCAGGTAGATGTCCGGCGCCGGCTTCGGGTTGGCCACGTCGCTGCTGGTGACCACGTGGTCGAAGTAGCCCAGCAACCCCGCCGCCGCCAGCTTGCGCGACGCGCGCGGCTCGCGGGTGGAGGTTGCCACCGCACGCGGAATGGCGTGCGCCTGCAGCAGCTGCAGCAGCGCCACGATGCCCGGACGCAGCGGCAGCCCCTGCTGGGTGCGCGCTTCATACAGGTCGTGGCAGCGCGCATACAGCGCAGCCACCTGCGCCGCGTCGATGTGGCGCAGCAGCCGCTGTTCGCAGTCGCGGTCGCCCAGACCGACCATGCCCAGCCAGAAGTCATCGGCGAACGGCAGCTGCAGTTCCCGCGCGGCCTGCGACCAGCACGCGATGGAGACCCGCTCGCTGTCGATCATCAGGCCATCCATGTCGAAGATGACCGCCTCGGGCAGGAACGGCAGCGCGGCAATGGCGGTCATGGCGCGTCGGTCAGGTGCCCGGTGAACAGCGTGTCCAGGTCGCCCGCATCGAGCATGCGCCATTCGCCTTCCGGCAGGTCGCCCAGCGACAGCCCACCGATGCGGCTGCGGTGCAGCGCCTGCACGTGGTTGCCCACCGCAGCGAACATGCGCCGGGCCTGGTGATAGCGGCCTTCGTGCAGCACCAGTTCGGCTTCGCGCGGCGAACGCACGTGCAGCTCCGCTGGCAGCAGCGGCTTGTCGTCGGATTCCAGCATCAACCCGCCGCTGGCGAAACGCGCGGCTTCATCGCCCACCAGGTCCTGCGCCAGGGTGACCTGGTAGGCCTTGTCCAGCCGCGACTTGGGCGACACGATCCGGTGCAGCAACGCGCCGTCGTCGGTCATCAGCAGCAACCCGCTGGTATCGCGGTCCAGCCGGCCCACCGACGACAGCAGTGGCGACCGCTCGCGGAAGCGCGGCGGCAGCAGGTCGTAGATCAGCCGGCCCTTGTCCTTGGTCGAACAGGTGTAATCGCGCGGCTTGTGCAGCATCAGGGTCAGCCCCTGCGGCGGGTCCAGCGGCTCGCCCTCGACCCGGATCGCCTCGTGCGCCACCACGTCATCGGCGTACAGCACCTCGCCGTCGGCATCGGTGACCAGGCCCTCGCGGAACATCAGCTGCACCTGCTTGCGGCTGCCATAGCCCAGGTTCGCCAGCAGCTTCACCAGCTTCATGCGCGGCCTCCGCGGCCCCACGTCGGCTCGGTGCTGCGCGGCGGCCGCGCCGGGGTGGCACTGCGGCTGGCCTTGGTCGCCTCGATCAGCTTGAAGCCGTCGCGCTCGGCCGCCACGCGGACCTCGCCGAAGCTTTCATTGAGGATCTGCTCGTACGGCAGGTGACGGTTGGCCACCAGCCACATCCGCCTGCCCGGGCGCAGCGCCTGCGCGGCCACGGCAATGAAGCGCTGGCCGATATCAGGGCGGTCGGCGCGGGACGGGGTGTGGAACGGCGGATTGGTCACGATGAAGTCGTAGCGGCCTTCGATGCCGGCGGTGACGTCCTGCCAGTGGAAGCCCAGCCGCGCCGGGGACCCCAGCGCCTCCAGGTTCACCCGCGCCAGCGCCAGCGCGCGCCCTTCGGCCTCGAACAGGTCCAGCCCGGTCACCTGCGGGCAGCGCTGCAGGACTTCGCTGGACAGGTAGCCGAAGCCGGCGCCCAGGTCGGCGCCTTGGCCGGCGAGGTCGGCCGGCAACTGCTCCACCAGCAGCGCCGAGGCCGGGTCGATCCGGTCCCAGGCGAAGATGCCGGGGCGGCTCTGGAAACGCCCGCCCAGGATCGGGCGCGGCGCATCCAGCGCCGCCCAACGCTGGGCCAGCGCGGCGTCGTGTTGGCCGTTCAGGGGCGCGGTCCAGTACACCCGGCAGTGGTTCTTGGTCATCTTGCCGCCCAGCCCGGCCAGCTGCTGCAGGTCGCCTTCGCCGGAACGCGCGCCTTCGTTGTTGTGCTGGCAGGCCACCACGATGCCGCCCGGGGCGGCCAGGGCCAGCGCGCGGGCGAACAGCGCGCGGGCTTCTTCACGCTGGCGCGGCGGCAGCACCAGCACCAGCGCGTAACGGGTGGGATCCTCGGCCAGCTGCTGCTCATCGCGCACGGCCCAGCCACTGCCCTCCAGCGCGTCGGCGAACGGGCGGAAGCTCTGCTCGCAGACCAGCTGGCCGGGCTGCGCGCGTTCACGCAGCGGCCAGCCGTCGCGGGCACGCAGGAACAGGACAGGCCCGGCCGGCCAGGTCAGCGCGCCGCCGAACGGCAGCAACAGGGTTTCCAGGGGGGCGTCGTGCTGGGCAGCCATGCGGGGGCACATCTTGAAAAGAGAGCGCCATTCTACCGTTTCGCCTGTCCGGCCTCGTTCCTGACGCGATTTGCGTTTATTCAACGCTGCCTTGATGCCATCGCAACATGCACTGGGTCAGGGTGAGGGCTCATTCGCAACGGAGGTAGCTCATGCGCGCATTGTTCGTCGGTGGCGTGGTCGATAACAGCGAAATGGACCTGGAAACCGCACAGCCGCCTGTGCACTACCCCGAAGATACCGGCGGCGGGCACTCCCGCTACCGACTGCATCAGGTCGGCCGGCAGGACGATGGCAGCGTTGCGTATGCGGTGTACGCCGCACCGGACCTGGCCGATGACGAAGTGGAGCGGGTGGCGAGTGAACGCGCTTACGCGCGCCGCTTCGACGCCACGCCGCACCTGTTCGAGCACTGAATTGTGGTGCCGGGCCAGCCCCGGCACTGCTTCATTCCACCGGAGGCAGCGAACGCACCGCGCGGATCTGGTCCAGCCACAGCACATGCTGCTGGTCGGGCGACGCCAGGTCGTCCAGGCGCAGCTGGCCGTTGCTGCCTTCGTTCTCGTCTGCGTCGCGGTACTGCTGCACGGTCGGCTGCACCGCCACCGTGCCGTGCAGCACGCTGCCGTCGTCCAGCGTGATCTCGACCTGGGTCTGGCCCTTCAGCTGCGGCAGCAGCGCTTCAAGCGCGGCGATGTCGGCCTGGTCGGTAAGGATGGTGGGGGCGTAACGAGACATACGGGTTCCTTTCGGGTTGCGTGACAGCCACGCAGGGCGTGGCTCTACGGGTCTTTTTCCGGCACCCCGGGGTGATCGGCCCCCGCGCGTTTTCCGGCACCCCGGGGTGGTCGGCCCCCGCGCGTTTTCCGGCACCCCGGGGTGGTCGGCCCCCGCGCGTAGTGCCACGCCCTGCGTGGCAACCAGGCAATGCCGCCCCAAGCGGGCCCTGCCGCTATCGCTTGCCAGCCAGCACCGTGCGCACCGCCGATACCAGCTGAGCCACCGAATACGGCTTGGCCACGTGCTCCTGGAAGCCGGACGCCAGCGCGCGCTTGCGGTCGTCGGCACGGGCCAGCGCGGTCACCGCCACCACCGGCAGCGCGTTCGCGTCCAGCTTGAAGTCGTTGCGCAGGGTGCTGACCAGGCCGTAGCCGTCCATGCCCGGCATGCCGATGTCGGTCAGCAGGACATCCACGTGTTCATGCCCACCGTCGTCCAGCACGGCCAGCGCTTCGGCGGCCGACGCCGCGGCGGTGACCTGCGCGCCCTGCTCCTCCAGCAGGCGGCGCAGGTATTCCAGCACTTCGGGCTGGTCCTCCACCGCCAGCAGGCGCAGGCCCTTCAACGGGTAAGGTTCGATCAGCTGTTCATGGATCGGGCCACTGAACACCTCGCGCAGCGGCCGGCCATCGGCCTGCGGCTGGTAACGCGGCAGCTGCACGGTGAATTCCGCGCCGCAGCCATGCCCTTCGCTGTTGGCGGTGACCGTGCCGCCGTGCAGTTCCACCAGCTGCTGCACGATCGCCAGGCCCAGGCCCAGGCCGCCGTGGCGACGGGTGGTGGTGCCATCGGCCTGGCGGAACCGGCTGAACAGATGGCGGAGGAATTCAGGGGCGATGCCGTCGCCGGTGTCGACCACGCTGACCGACCAGTGCGCGCCGTCGGTGGACAGGGTCACGGTGACCGAGCCGGCCGCAGGGGTGAATTTGATTGCGTTGCTGAGCAGGTTCCACAGCACCTGCTGCAGGCGGGTGGCATCCCCCAGGACCAGCGCCGGCTCGTCGGGCACCACCAGCTGCATGTCCAGGGCCTTGCCTTCGGCCACCAGCTCCTGGGCGCGCATGGCTTCGGTGAGCTGCGCGCGCAGGTCCAGCACTTCCACTTCCAGCTGCACCTTGCCCAGCAGCATGCTGCTCAGGTCCAGCATGTCGGAGATCAAGCGCTTCTGCGCCATCGCACTGTTGGCGATCACGCCCAGGCCCTTGAACAGCGGACTGGTGTCGTCCACCCGCTGCAGCAGCAGTTCGCTCCAGCCCAGGATGGTGGTCAGCGGCGTGCGCAGTTCGTGCGACAGCGTGGCCAGGAATTCGTCCTTCAACCGCGCCATGCTTTCAGCAGCGTTGCGCGCGGCGCGCTCGGACTGCAGCAGCTCCTCGCGCGCCATTTCGATCTCGCGCCGCTCGGTCACGTCGGTACTGCTGCCGGCCAGGCCGATGAACCGCCCCGCGCGCGAGAAGCGCGGCTGCGCGTTCATTTCCAGCCAGCGCCACTGGCCGTCGGCCCGCAGGCCGCGCACCAGTACCTGCATGGAGCGCTGCGCCTTCAATGCCGCCTGCAGCTCGTACTCGAACACCGAGACATCGTCCGGCTGCACCAGGCCACGCCAGACATCCTCCGGCACGCGCTGTTCGTCGCCACCGAAGAATTCGCTGAAGGCACTGTTGACGAAGCGGGCATGGCCCAGCTCGTCCAGCACCCACACCGGCATCGGCAGGCCGTCTGCCAGCGCACTGAAGCGCGCCTCGCTCTCGGCCAGCTCCACTTCGATCTGCTTGCGGTTGGTGATGTCGAAGAACAGCACCGCCACGCGGCGATCATGCGCCTCGCCCACGCGCATCGCCTCCACCGCATACCAGCGCCCCAGCGCACGCGCTTCCAGTTCGAACTGCTGCGAGCGGCCGCTCTGGGCGATCTGGCCATAGACCCGGTACCACTCGCTTTCGTGGTTGGGCTGCAGTTCGCTCATCAAGCGGCCGGAGGCATTGTTCAGGCCGGTGTTGCGTTCGAAGGCCTCGTTCACTTCCAGGAAGCGGTAATCCACGCCCACCCCGTTTTCGATCATCACTTCGATGATGCAGAAGCCCGCGCTGAGGCCTTCCAGCACCGCGCGGTGCAGCGAAGGATCGGGCGCTGGAGCCACGTGGGGCGCGCGGTTCGGGGTCGATGCGGTCAGGCTGGACAAGGAGGTCAAAGGAAGCAACTGAAGGCGCAGAAGGAGACAGCATCTTCCAGAGCGCGTATTCGCAGCGTCAAGCACCGGCCCGGATTTGACGTAAGTGAACTCCCGCCCCCATCCGGGCAGGCGCCAGGTTGCCGGTAATTGTTCCTGCAGGTGATCGGGGTCACACTGCGAAGCATCGTCCCTGCACATCCCTGACCGAGGTCCTGCCATGAACCGCAATCCCTTGCTGGCTGGCGCTTTGAGCTGCCTGATGCTGATCGTTGGCTGCGCCTCCGCCGGCCCCCGCACCGTCACCGCGCCGGATGCGCCGCGCGCGCTGAGCGTCGCAGGCCCGGTCCAGGTCAGCTGGACCGACCCGGCGCAGTTCACTGAAATCCGCAGCAGCCCCAACCGCTTCGAGGCCCAGAGCGGCAACTGGGTGTTCCAGCTGGCCAGCCACCTGCGCTCCAGCGCCAGCAAGCGCCTGGCCCCGGGCCAGACCCTGGAGGTGCAGATCACCGACATCAAGCGCGCCGGCGACTTCGAGCCGCAGAACGGCCCGCGCGGCAACGACATCCGGATCATGCGCAACATCTACCCGCCGCGGATGACCCTCACCTTCACCCTGCGCGACGCCCAAGGCGGCGTGCTGCAGCAGGGCGAGGAGAAGCTGGTCGACATGGGCTACCTGACCAACTCGGGCCTGCTCAGCAACAACGACCCGCTGCGCTACGAGAAGTACATGCTGGACAACTGGCTGCGCCGCCTGCTGCCGTCTCCGTCTAGCCGCCGCTGACTACCCGTGCCACGCGCTTGACCGCGCACGGCAGCTGGTAGGCGCTGACCCGGCACAGCGGGGCCAGCACGTCCAGGCGCGGCGCATCGCCCCACAGGGTGACCGTGCTGCCCACCCCGGCCTGCGGCAGGTCGGTCAGGTCCACGGTCAGCATGTCCATCGAGACCCGGCCGATCAGGTGCCCGGGCTGGCCATCGATCTGCACCGGGGTGCCGTTCGGGGCGAACTGCGGGTAGCCGTCGGCATAGCCCAGCGCCACCACGCCGACCCGGGTCGGCCGCTCGGCCACGAACCGGGCGCCATAGCCGACCGGTTCGCCGACGCCGATCTCGCGGGTAGCGAAGATCTTCGATTGCATGGTCATCACCGGGCGCAGGCGCTCGGTGGCGGCGGTGTGCGCGGCCAGCGGATTGGCGCCGTACAGCATCAGCCCCGGGCGCACCCAGTCGCTGCGCACGTCCGGCCAGCCCAGCAGGGCCGGCGAATTGCACAGGCTGGTTTCGCCGGCCAGGCCCTCGATGGTGGCCGCGAACAGATCGGCCTGTTCGCGGGTCCGCGGGCTGTCCAGTTCGTCGGCGCGCGCCATGTGGCTCATCAGCACCATCGGCGCCACCTGCGGCAGCGCAGACAGGCGCGCGTGCGCGGCGCGGAAGTCGGCCGGCGACAGCCCCAGCCGGTGCATGCCGCTGTCCAGCTTGAGCCAGATCTGCAGCGTGGCGTCGGTCTGGAACGCTTCCACCGCGTCCACCTGCCACGGTGCGGCCACCGCGAACCACAGCCGGTGCTGCACGATCAGCGGCAGCTCGTCGGCGTCGAAGAAGCCTTCCAGCAGCAGGATCGGCCCGGCGATGCCGGCCGCGCGCAGTTCCAGCGCTTCCTCGATGCAGGCCACGCCGAAGGCGTCCGCTTCGCCGTCCAGCGCGCGCGCGCAGGCCACCGCGCCGTGGCCGTAGGCGTCGGCCTTTACCGCGGCCAGGGTCTTGCGACCGCCGCCCAGTTCACGGGCCAGGCGGAAGTTGGAGCGCAACGCGTCCAGGTCGATCAACGCGCGGGCTGGACGCATGCTTTGGGTTCACTGTGGTGGACGGAGGCGGCGTGGTGGCCGCCATAACGGAAGATATCCAGGCCCTCGGTGCTGATCTGCGGCTGGCGCGCGCTCATCAGGTCGGCCAGGTAGCGGCCCGAGCCGCAGGCCATGGTCCAGCCCAGGGTGCCGTGGCCGGTATTGAGGAACAGGTTGCGGTACGGGGTGGCGCCGATGACGGGCGTGCCGTCCGGGGTGGCCGGGCGCAGCCCGGTCCAGAATTCGGCACGGCCGAGGTCGCCGCCGTGCGGGTAGAGGTCGCCCACCACCTTTTCCAGGGTGGCGCGGCGGCGCGGCGACAGCGACAGGTCGAACCCGCCCACTTCGGCCATGCCGCCGACGCGGATGCGGTCGTCGAAGCGGGTCACCGCCACCTTGTAGCTCTCGTCCAGGATGGTCGAGGTCGGCGCCATCGCCGCGTCGGTGATCGGCAGGGTCAGCGAATAGCCCTTCAGCGGATACACCGGCAGGTGCATGCCCAGCGGCGCCACCAGCGAGGGCGAATAGCTGCCCAGCGCGACCACGTAGCGGTCGGCGGTCTCCACCTTGCCGTCGATGCGCACGCCGGTGATGCGGTCGCCATCGGTTTCCAGCCCGGCGATGTCCTGGTCGAAACGGAATTCCACCCCGGCATCCATGGCCATCTGCGCCAGGCGGCGGGTGAACAGCTGGCAATCGCCGGTCTGGTCGCGCGGCAGCCACAGCGCGCCCACCAGCTTGTCGGCCACGCCGGCCAGGGCCGGTTCGTGGGCGATGATGCCGGCGCGGTCCAGCACTTCGTACGGCACGCCGTACTGGGCCAGCACCTCGATGTCCTGCGCCGAGGCGTCCAGCTGCTGCTGGGTGCGGAACAGCTGGGTGGTGCCCAGGTCGCGGCCTTCGAACTCGATCCCGGTCTGCGCGCGCAGTTCGTTGAGGCAGTCGCGGCTGTACTCGGACATGCGCACCATGCGCGCCTTGTTGATCGCGTAGCGCTCGTGGGTGCAGTTGCGCAGCATCTGCGCCAGCCAGCGGTACTGGTCCAGGTCCAGGCCCGGGCGGATCGCCAGCGGCGCGTGTTCGGAGAACAGCCATTTCACCGCTTTCAGCGGTACGCCCGGGGCGGCCCACGGCGAGGTATAGCCGAACGACAGCTGGCCGGCATTGGCGAAGCTGGTTTCAAGTGCCGGGCCGGGCTGGCGGTCGACCACGGTGACTTCAAAGCCGGCCTGCCGCAGGTACCAGGCACTGGTGGTGCCGATGACCCCGCTGCCAAGGATGAGAACGCGCATGAGACCTCTCCAACCCGATCATTCCCTGCACTGGAGCGTGCCGGGACCATAATTGGGCAAGTATATTCCGGCCAAACCACGCATTTTTGCTGTTTTTGGCGGCGAAGGCAGGGTATTGTCGCGCCAACACCCCCGAGAGGCTGACGCCATGGCCGCGCGACCCCGCGAGCTGGACAAGATCGACCGCAAGATCCTGCGCATCCTGCAGGACGAGGGGCGCATTTCCTTCACCGAACTGGGCGAGCGGGTGGGGCTGTCCACCACCCCGTGCACCGAGCGGGTGCGGCGGTTGGAACGCGACGGCGCGATCACCGGTTACTACGCCAGGCTCGACCCGCAGTACCTCAAGGCCAGCCTGCTGGTATTCGTGGAAATCAGCCTGGCCTATAAGTCCGGGGACATCTTCGAAGAGTTCCGCCGCGCCGCGCTCAAGCTGCCGAACGTGCTCGAGTGCCACCTGGTGTCGGGCGATTTCGACTACCTGCTCAAGGCGCGGATCAGCGAAATGGCGTCCTACCGGAAACTGCTGGGCAGCACGCTGCTGACCCTGCCGCACGTGCGCGAATCCAAGAGCTACATCGTGATGGAAGAAGTCAAGGAGACCTTGACCTTGCCGATCCCGGATTGATCACGCCGCACAGCAAAAGGCGGCGCGCACCGCGCACCGCCTTCGAAGCTACCTCATGCAATGACCGTCAGCGCTGCTGCTTCTGGTCCTGGTGACGCTGACCCTGCTGCTTGTTGCCCTGGTCCTGGTTCTGCTGCTGGTTCTGCTGACCTTTCTGGTTCTGGCCCTGTTGATTCTGCTGATTCTGCTGCTTGCCAGGGTTGTTCTGCTGATTGGCCATGGTTGCACTCTTCTCATTCAGATCTACGGGATGCGTCGCTGGCGTGCTCGAATCAAGCGGCTTTCGCTTGCCGGGGCGTCCTGTGCGGCGCAGGTCCAGAATGTTCGAAACGGGGTTAATCAGGGGCGAAAAAGCGGTGAGCGGCATCGTGACGGCGATGACTCGGCGCTGAAAGTTGCCGACGATTCATGTTCCAGTGCTTCTTCCAAAAGTGGATCAGGGCTTGATTTGCTGGCCGTCCCCGCTCGGAACCGCGTCGTAGTAGCGACCCGTGCGCGTATCCAGCACGCGGTTGGGCCCCACCTGCTTCATGCCGGGCACGATTCGCCCGTTGCGGTCGTAGACCTTGGGCGGCGCCGTGGTCGCGGGCGGAGTGAACGGCTGCACCTGCGCCGGGCCCTGGCTCTGGATCGGGTGGGTGCGCAGTTGCTGCCCGGTCTGCGCCGGTGTCTTCACCGGTTCCATCCGCCCGGACAGGCTGTCGGCCGGTGCCGGTCGCACCGGCGTGGGCAGCGGCGCCTGGGTGGGCGCGGCGTTGGTGGCAGGACGGGTGTCGGTGGGTTTGCGCGGGGCGGCGATCTGCGCGGCGGCGACCAGCGGCATCACCGCCAGCAGCGATACGGCAAGCCAGGACAGGCGATTCATGGCAGGCAGGCTCAGCGAGGGGAACAGGCATTCACCCTGCACCCGGGCGCGTGTCAGCACCATGAACGCCCGGCGCTTGCCTGCGCCTTCCCCGCCCCCATTTCCACAGCACCCCTCTTGAGGACTGCCCATGACCGCTTTCGATCTCTCCCCGCCCAGCGATGCCCAGCGCCAGGCGCTGGTTGCCGGGCTCAGCGCGGACGAGCAGCGCGTGCTGCTGCACCACGGCACCGAAGCCCCGTTCTGCGGCGTGTTCCTGGACAACAAGCAGGACGGCGTCTACGGCTGCCGCCTGTGCGGCCTGCCGCTGTTCCGCTCCAGCACCAAGTTCGACTCCGGCACCGGCTGGCCGAGCTTCTTCGCCCCGTTCGACCCGGCCCACGTCGGTGAAAATCGTGACGTCAGTCATGGCATGGTGCGAACCGAGATCGTGTGTGCCCGCTGTGACAGCCATCTCGGCCATGTGTTCCCGGACGGCCCGCCGCCCACTGGTGAGCGGCACTGCCTGAACTCGGTCTCGCTCTCGTTCACCCCCAACGGGACGCCCTATCCGGACCCGTTGCAGCGCGGTGGCGCCGAGGCCCAGCCCGCGGCTTGAGCGTCCCGGCGCGTGCCCACCCACGGTGGGCACCTGCCGCGCCACCGGTACGCCGGGCCCACCGGACCGGGGGGCGCCACCCGCACGTCGGGTCCACCGGGCCGGGGCCGCCACCTGCACCTCGGGCCCACCGGACCGGGTGCCACCCGCATGTCGGGCCCACCGAACCCGGTAGGTACCCACCGTTGGTGGGTACGACACACCGACCAAAAGTGTGACGTCCAACCAACCCCACCCTTCAGAACCCGAGCGTGAGGCCGACATGAAGGTATCCCCTTCCCCGCGTCTGCCCCATGCTCATCATTGTCGGTTTCCTCATCGTGATTCTCAGCGTGCTCGGCGGCTACGTGGGCGCGCACGGCAAGCTGGGCGCCCTGTGGCAGCCCTATGAACTGGTGATCATCGGCGGCGCCGCGCTGGGCGCGTTCCTGGTCGGCACCCCGATGAAGACCGTCAAGCAGACCCTGTCCTCGAGCATCAGCGTGTTCAAGGGCCCGCGCTACAAGCAGCAGGACTACCTGGACGTGCTGAGCCTGCTCTACGAGCTGCTCAACAAGGCGCGCCGCGAGGGCTTCATGGCGCTGGAAGACCATGTCGAGCGCCCGGCCGACAGCGCGATCTTCGCCAACTATCCCAAGGTGCAGGCCGACCACCACCTGGTGGACTTCATGACCGACTGCCTGCGCCTGATGATCGGCAGCAACATCGAGCCGCACGAACTCGAGCCGCTGCTGGAAATGGAGCTGGAAAAGCACCACGCCGAAGCAATGCAGCCCGCCGCCGCCCTCAACAAGGTGTCCGACGGCCTGCCCGGGTTCGGCATCGTGGCCGCGGTGCTGGGCATCGTGATCACCATGGGCTCCATCGGCGGCGCCATCGAAGAGGTCGGCGCGCACGTGGCCGGCGCGCTGGTGGGTACCTTCCTGGGCATCCTGCTGGCCTACGGCTTCGTCAGCCCGCTGGCCGCCGCGGTGGAAGCACGTGCCGAGCAGGACAGCCGCATCTATGAGTCGGTGAAGACCGCCCTGCTGGCCTGCCTGCGCGGCTACAACCCCAAGATCGCGCTGGAATTCGCGCGCAAGACCCTGCCCTCGAACGTGCGCCCGGGCTTCAGCGAGTTCGAAGCCCACCTCAAGACGGTCAAGTAAGGCACCGCCATGGCCGAGAACAAACCCACCGTCATCGTCCGCCGGGTCAAGAAGGCCGGGCATGGCGCGCACCACGGCGGCGCCTGGAAGGTGGCCTACGCCGACTTCGTGACCGCGATGATGGCGTTCTTCCTGGTGCTGTGGCTGATGGCGGCCACCACCAAGCCCGAACGCGCCGCCATTTCCGAGTACTTCCGCAACCCCAGCCCGCTCACCGGGCAGAACTCCACGCCGGCCCCGGGCATGGCCGGCCCCGGGGGCGCCAGCACCTCGATGATCAAGCTCGGCGGCGCCACCGACGTCTCGCGCGGCAACAGCAACGACCCGTTCCAGAACCAGCAGGCCGAACGCCCGGTGCCGCAGCAGGACGAGCGCGAGCGGGAAAAGAAGCAGCTGGAAGTGCTCAAGCAGGAGCTGGAAGAGGCGATCAGCAAGAGCCAGGCGCTGGAACCGTTCAAGGACCAGCTGCTGCTCGACCTGACCCCGGAAGGCCTGCGCATCCAGATCGTGGACAAGCAGAACCGGCCGATGTTCGACATGGGCAGTGCGGCGCTGAAGGACTACACCCGCGACATCCTTCGCGAGCTGTCGCAGTTCATCAACCACGTGCCGAACCGCATCAGCATCACCGGCCACACCGACACCACCGCCTACAACGCCCGCCACGGCTACAGCAACTGGGAGCTCAGCGCCGACCGCGCCAACGCGGCCCGGCGTGCGCTGCTGGACGGCGGCATGGCCGACGACAAGGTCACCCGCGTGGTCGGCCTGTCGTCCTCGGTGCTGTTCGACAAGACCCAGCCGGACAATCCGATCAACCGCCGGATCAGCATCGTGGTGATGACCAAGGCCGCCGAAGCGGCGGCGTTGGCCGGTTCCGGGCAGGAGGTGGCGCTGTCGCCGACGGTGCCGGACGCGGACGTGCAGGCGGCCCAGGGCGCAGCGGCAGCGGCACCGGTCGCAGCCCCCGCCTCGCCCTGAGGCGGTTCGAGGGTAACGACCAACGGTCGTTACCTACCGGGGTCTGTGCATGTAGAGGGTAACGACCAACGGTCGTTACCTACCGGGGTTTGGTGCGCGGCCGCGATCCGCGCTTGGGCGTCTGGACGCCTGGGCGCCGGGGCGCCGGGGCGCCGGGGCGCCGGTAGGGTCGCGCCCCAGCCGACTGCCGATATCCCTGCAACATGCGATGTCGGCATCGGAATCAGCGTAAATCACGCCTTCACCGCTCGCACGATCCGCCCGCCCCAGCATCCCCGCGCGTCCCCCACTACAATGGCGGTCTTTCCCGTACCCATAGACCGATTCCATGTCCAAGCAGTCCAAAGCCAAGCGCGACAAGCGCAAGAAGCTCCAGCCCAAGCGCCCGATCAACCGCCTCAACGCCCAGCAGCCGGTCCAGAACCACGCCGTGCTGACCAACGAGGAAGGCCAGGTGGTCGCCGCGATCGGCCTGCAGGGCACCGAATGGCTGCTGGCCATCGGCGGCCAGACCATGGGCAACGCCGACAACCCGGTGCCGATGCTGGCCATGCTCAAGCACCTCTCCAACGTCCAGGAAAAGGAAGGCCGCAAGGTCAGCCTGGAATACTCGACCCAGCTGCAGCAGCTGATCGACGACCTGGCCGCCGACGAAGGCAAGACCGCCGACGAGTACCTGTCGCAGCTGGTCTCCGAGTTCGAAGGCGTGGAAGGCGAAGAAGGCGATGACGCCGACGCCGCTGGCGAAGACGCCCCGGCCGCGGACCAGGCTGCCGAACCGGCCGCCGACGCCGACGCCACCCCGGCGGCCAGCGACGACAAGCCGCAGGCCTGAGCCACGGCGACCCGGTGACGGTCTATATCGACGATTCGGTACATCCCTGGCGCGGCGAGCGCTGGGCGCATCTGATGGCCGACACCCTGCCCGAGCTGCACGCCATGGCGGCGCAGCTCGGGATCCCGCGGCGCGCGTTCCAGAACCGCCGCAGCGGCGCGCATTACGACGTGCCGGCACCCATGCGCCTGAAGGCGATCACGTTGGGCGCGCAGCCCATCTCAAGACACACCGATCGAACGCTGGTAAAAGCCGTAATAGCGAACGCAAGGTCGCAATACCAGCCGCCCGACGGCAGAGCCGACGGTAGAGCCGACTGTTAGTCGGCTGCCGGAGCCCCTGCACCACGGCCCGCGGTAGAGCCGACTGTTAGTCGGCTGCCGGAGCCCCTGCACCATGGCCCGCGGTAGAGCCGACTGTCAGTCGGCTGCCCGGAGCCCCTGCACCATGGTCCGCGCGAAGAGCTGCCGACTGACAGTCGGCACTACCGGGGCATTGCCGTGCCTCTTTGTCAGAACGGATCCGCGCCCGGCCGCACTTCCACGCCCAGCAGCGAACACAGCGCCAGCATCGCATCGTCATCGCGGCTGAGCGCCATCCACCCTGCGAGGCCCCCGTTGCCAGTATCCACGCTCCACAGCGAATAGTTGTGCTCGCGCAGGCGGTCGTACGCGGTGGCCATCAGCAGCGGCGCATCGACCTGGGCAGCGAAATCCTCATCATCCAGGTCGCCACCCCAGTCCAGCTGCAGGTTCCAGCGCGCCGCCAGCTCGTTCACCGCCGACATCAGCGAATCGGCGTCGTCACGCTCCACCTCGAAACCGGACTGCCAGGCAATCGCGGTCATCAACGGTGCCAGCCACTCCGCCTCCTCGTCGATCTCCTCGCCGCTCTCCAGCAGCGCCTCGCGCCAGCGGTTGAACTGCTGCAGGGCCAGTTCCTCGTCGTTCGGGTTGATCAGCACGAACAGGTTCCAGATCCGGGCCTCGAAGTCGTCTTCCTCGAAGTCGCGCTCCTCTTCTTCGAAGTCGAAATAATCGCTGTTGTCGGGCATGGCCGGTATTCCTGGAGACAGGCAGGCATTCTGCCGTGGCCGGGCGTTGGCAGGAAGCGAAATTCGGCCACGGCGGCCGCACGGTTTATCCTGTGCGCCTGAAGACGGCCGTGGTGGCCGTCAGCACCTGATGACCATGAGCGATACCCCTCCCGATCACCTGGCGATCAACCCGGCCAGCCCGTTCCACGATGCCGCTGCGCTGGAACGCGGCGTGGGCATCCGCTTCAACGATGTCGAACGCGACAACGTCGAGGAATATTCGGTCAGCGAAGGCTGGATCCGCGTGCAGGCCGGCAAGGCCCGCGACCGCCGCGGCAACCCGATGACGATCAAGGTCAAGGGCACCGTGGTGGCGTATTACCTGGACCAGAAGCCGGCAGAGTAAGCGGTCAACCGACCAACGGTCGGTTGCTACCCGGCGCTGGCCGGGCATGTGTACCTGCGAACCCGCGCCTTGACGCCGCTGGCACCCACGCCGCGTGGCGGTAGGGTTGGTTCCCGAACAACCGCCGATGCAGGTGATCGGCACGGTGACGCATGACCGTTGGCGGAGACGCCTTCTTCGCCCGAGGTCCATGCGTCACCGTGCCGATGGGCGTTATCGGCGGTCGTTTGGGAACCGACCCTACCGGGCCCGGCAATGATCGGTTTGGATGTCCGAGCGGCGGAAATTCCGCACCTCAATCGCGTTGCCGGGTTTCCAGCAGGTCCAGGTTGCGGATCAGCTTCCGCGAGATCTCATCGGAAATGCGTCCGCGCCGGGTCAGCCGGAACAGTTCTTCGCGCTCGGCGGTCAAGCCAGCGCTGCGCAGCTGGCGATAGCCCTGCTCCATGCGCGCCACCTTGCCGGGATCGGCATCCGGGCCCTGCTCTTTCTCCAGGTTGCGCTGGTACAACAGGCTCACCCGTGCCGCGGCGTCGTTGTACAGCTGCACGTTTTCCGTGCTCTGGTGCTCCACCAGCTCCTGGCGCTTGCGCTCCACCCCGGCCAGTGCGGCCTTGGACGCCATGCGCCGGGCCAGGTCTTCTTCCTTGCGTTCGCCCGAATCGGCCGGCAGCTCCAGGCCCTTGAGCAGGCGCGGCAACGCCACGCTGGCGCCGACCAGCGACACCAGGATCACCGCCGCGGCCAGGAAGATCACCAGGTCGCGCGCCGGGAACGCACTGCCATCAGGCAGGAACAGCGGCAGGGTCAGCACGCCGGCCAGGGTGATCGCACCGCGCACGCCCGCCAGCGAGGTCGCCACCACGATCCGCCACGACGTGCCCTGGCGCTCCTCGCCACGGTGGCGTGCACGCAGCAGGCTCCAGCGCAGCGACAGCCACACCCAGCCCAGGCGCAGCAGCACCAGCGCCAGGTTGATCACCAGCACGTACACCAGCAGCCACCACGCGTTGTGGTGCCCGCTTTCGCCCATGGTGGCGATGGCACGCTCGACGATGCCGGGCAGCTGCTCGCCCAGCAGCACGAACATGATGCCGTTGAACGAGAACTGCAGCATGTTCCACACCGCCGTGCGCTGCACGCGCATGCTGCCCGAGACCCGGCCGGTGAGCTCCACGTAACTCATGGTGATGCCGGCAGCGACCGCCGCCAGGATGCCCGACGCGTTGGCCTCTTCGGCCAGCAGGTAGGCGGCGAACGGAATCAGCAGGTTGACCAGCAGCGCCGCACCCGGCTCTTCGCCGAAGCGCCGCCACAGCCAGCGCTGGAAAGTGGACACGCCCAGGGTGACCGCCACGCCGATCACAAGGCCGGCCAGGGCCACCCACAGGAAGGTCAGCGACGCGTCGGCCAGCGAGAACGTGCCGGTCATCACCGCCGCCACCGCAAAGCGGAAGCAGACCAGGCCGGAGGCATCGTTCAACAACGATTCGCCTTCCAGGATGTGCAGCAGGCGCTTGGGAATCGGCGCGCGCGAGGCGATGGAACTCACCGCCACCGGGTCGGTCGGTGAAATGATCGCGGCCAGCGCGAAGGCCACCGCCAGCGGCATCACCGGAATCATCCAGTGGATCAGGAAGCCGGCGCCGATCACCGTGATCACCACCAGCCCGAACGCCAGTTCCAGGATCACGCCCTTGTCGCGGAACAGGCCCTGCTTGGGAATGCGCCAGCCATCCAGGAACAGCAGCGGCGGCAGGAACAGCAGGAAGAACATCTCCGGTTCCAGCGCGTGGCCGCGGTTGAACACCCCCGCAATCACCGCCCCCAGACCGATCTGCACCAGGGGCAGCGGCAGCGACAGCGGCAGGACGCGGACCAGGTAGCCGCTGGCGACTACCGCCACCAGCATCGCCAGGACGACTTCAATCGTATGCATGCGTTTTCCAGAAAGCCTGGAAAAAAACTACCACACCGATCCCGAACCGCGAACGACGGAGACAGTGCTCAAGCGCGTGCGTCGCCGTCGAAGCGGTAGATGTCCATCGCCAGCATGCCCGCGTCGATGCCGGCATCGATGCGCTGCGCGCCCAGCAGCTCGCCGCCGGCCGCGCCGAGCGCGAAATGCAGCGGCTGGAAGTGCTCGTCGGTGGGGTGCGCGCGTTCGGCGAACGGCGCCTGCCGGCGGTAATCGAGCAGCGCGGCGCTGTCGTTGGCCTGCAGGCGCTGTTCCACCCATTCGATAAAAGGCCGCACATACGGCGCTTCGCCACCGCGCTGGTACTGGCCGACGTCGTGCAGGTTGTGGGTGATGCTGCCGGAGCCGACCAGCAGCACGCCCTGCTCGCGCAGCGGCGCCAGTGCACGGCCCAGCGCGAACTGGTGTGCCGGGCCCTGCAGCGGCTGCAGTGCCAGCGGCACCACCGGGATGTCGGCCTGCGGGTAGAGCAGGCGCAGCGGCACCCAGGCCCCGTGGTCGAGCCCACGCGCCGGATCCAGC
>NZ_CAUQPH010000037.1:0-30457 GCF_963519925.1 uncultured Stenotrophomonas sp.
CTGCAGATGCCCCGCGCGCTGGCCGCGCTCGAGCATGCCGAGGGCGCCGCCCGCGCATCGGGAATCGCGGCGCTGCAGAGCGAAGTGGCCCAGGCCCGCAGACAGCTCTCGCAGCCTGCCGCTCGCAGGCTTCAGGGCACGAGCGACGCCGCCCTGGACCTTGCCGCCGTACAGCGCCTGCTCGACTCGCCAGCGTGCGTCATCGACGGCTGCCGCCGTGGCGTGTGGTCGGATGGACGCTGGCGCCCGCTGGCACGTCGCCCTCTGTTGTTCGCGCTGTTGCATGCGCTCGGCCGGGCCTGGCCGGCCGATGTCGACCGCGACCTGCTGATTGCCGAGGTATTCCGCACCGGGGCCGGTGACCACACCCACCGTGCGCGCCTGCGTGTGGAGGTGGGGCGGCTGCGCGTGGCGCTGCAGGACCTGCTGCATATCGATGCCACCGACATCGGTTACCGCTTGCGGGCGCCGCCCGGCGTCGATGTGGCGGTGCTGGCGCCGCCGCGGGAGGGAGAGCCGGCGGCGCTGGAAGCGCTGCTGGGCGATGGTGCGGCCTGGTCCACCTCGGCGCTGGCGCTGGCCGTGGGCGCCAGCCAGCGCACCGTGCAGCGCGAGCTGGCAGCGCTGGAGGCGGCGCAGCGGGTACGCAGCCACGGCCGCGGACGTGCACAGCGCTGGCTCGGTGCACCGCGGGTGGGATTCACGACGATCTTGTTACTCCCAGCTTCGCTGCCAGGCGACTAGTGTCGTTGCCAGGCACCCCTTCCGACGTGCCAGGAGATGCGGGAATGAACACGACCACTGCCGATGTGATCCGGGAGTACGGCCCCTTCGCAGGCGCCGAAGCCGTGCACGGGGTCAGCTTCGATGGCCGCCACGTTTGGGCCGCCGTGGGCGCCGAACTGCTGGCGATCGACCCGGAAAGCGGCCGCACCGTGCAGTCGCTGGCGGTGCCAGGCGACGCCGGCACCGCCTTCGATGGAACCCACCTCTATCAGATCGCCGAGGCGCGGATCGACCGGATCGACCCACGGACCGGTGAGGTACTGGGCTCGATCCCCGCGCCCGGCGGTGGCGCGGACTCCGGGATGGCCTGGGCTGAAGGCAGCCTGTGGGTAGGCCAGTACCGCGACCGCCGCATCCACCAGATCGATCCGGCCGATGGGCGCGTACTGCGCACGATCGAATCGGACCGCTTCGTCACCGGCGTGACCTGGGTCGATGGCCAGCTCTGGCACGGCACCGACGACGGCGAACGCAGCGACATCCGCCGCGTGGACCCGATCAGCGGTGAAGTGCTCGAGCGCCTGCAGATGCCCGACGGCATGCATGTCAGTGGCCTGGAGTCGGACGGTGACGGCGTGTTCTATGCCGGCGGCGGGCGCAGCGGAAAGCTGCGTGCGGTACGTCGCCCGCGCGATTGACGTAGGGCGGGGCGGTACTAGCGCGCCACCGAATCGGCATGCAGCGCTTCGTTGAGTTCATCGACCACGATCGCCCAGTCGGCATCCTCCTTCAACTGTTCGCCGAGGAACTGACGCTGGGCCGCGCTCCAGTACGTCGCCTCGGTGACCTTGACGTCGGCCGGCAGCTGGTGGCCGAGGATGAACGCGGCGATGGCCTCGTTGCTGGACTCCAGGCCCAGCTGTTCGAACAACGTGGTCATGCGCGATTCGGTGGTGTCCATCATGGCAATCCTGGGTGGGGCGGAAGAATGCGCCATTATCAACACCCCGAAGTGATGATGGCATCGCCGGAATGGGGGAGCAGGCCCACCCGTCCATCCCGCTTGCGGTAGTCTGCTTGGCAGGCGTCTTACCCCTGTGTCGTGCGCTGCGCGGCATTGCCAACCTTTCCTGCCAGAACGCCATGAACGCCCCCGAGACCCTTGAAGCCACCCGCAGCCAACGCCTGAAGGCCGCTACCCGCGACAGCCACGGCGCGCTGGACAAACGCATCATGGCCGGCGACATCTTCGCCGACCGCGACCGTTTTGCCCGCTTCCTGCGCGTGCAGTACCGCTTCCATCGCGATATCGACGCGCTGTATGCCAACGCCGCGCTGGATGCGCTGCTGCCGGACCTTGCCGAACGCCGGCGGCTGCCGGAGGTGACCCGCGACCTGCGCGATCTGGAACAGATCCTGCCGGAGCCGGTGCCGATGCGGCTGGACCCGGACCTGCCGCTGGCGGCGGCGCTGGGCTGGCTGTACGTGGCCGAGGGCTCCAACCTGGGCGGCACCGTCCTCTACAAGATGGCGGCTCAGCTGGGCCTGGACGCGGATTTCGGCGCGCGGCACCTGGCCGCGCATCCCGATGGTGCGGCACGCCACTGGCGTGCCTTCACCGCAGCGCTGGACAGCGTGCAGCTGACCGACGCCGAAGAGCAGCAGGTGATCGAGGCCGCCAACGCGGCGTTCCGCAGCGTGCACGACCATGTCGAACTGGAATTCGCATGAGCGCTGACGGCCAGCCTCGGGCACCCTGACCGCTACAGCAACGGCACCAGCAGCAGCGCCACGATGTTGATGATCTTGATCAACGGGTTGATCGCCGGCCCGGCGGTGTCCTTGTAGGGATCGCCGACGGTATCGCCGGTCACCGCCGCCTTGTGCGCTTCGCTGCCCTTGCCGCCGAAATGCCCGTCTTCGATGTACTTCTTGGCATTGTCCCAGGCGCCGCCGCCGGTGGTCATCGAGATTGCGACGAACAGCCCGGTGACGATGGTGCCGATCAGCAGCCCGCCCAGCGCGCGCGGCCCGAGCAGCAGCCCGACCACCACCGGCACCACCACCGGCAGCAGCGAGGGGACGATCATTTCGCGGATCGCCGAACGGGTCAGCATGTCCACCGCGCGGTCGTACTGCGGCTTGCCGGTGCCCTGCATGATCCCGGGAATCTCGCGGAACTGCCGTCGCACTTCCTCCACCACCGCCCCGGCGGCGCGGCCGACCGCCTCCATTGCCATGGCCCCGAACAGGTAGGGGATCAGGCCGCCGATCAACAGGCCGATGATCACCGTGTGGTCGGACAGGTCGAACGCGAATACTTCGCCCGGGTTCGCCGCCTGCAGGTTGTGGGTGTAGTCGGCGAACAGCACCAGCGCGGCCAGCGCCGCGGACCCGATCGCATAGCCCTTGGTCACCGCCTTGGTGGTGTTGCCCACCGCATCCAGCGGGTCGGTGATGTTGCGGATTTCCGGCGGCAGTTCGGCCATTTCGGCGATGCCGCCGGCGTTGTCGGTGATCGGTCCGTACGCGTCCAGCGCCACGATCATGCCGGCCATCGACAGCATCGCGGTGGCCGCGATGGCGATGCCGTACAGCCCGCCGTGCAGGTGTGCCAGCCAGATCGCCAGGCACACCGCGATCACCGGCAGCGCGGTCGACTTCATCGACACCCCCAGCCCGGCAATGATGTTGGTGCCATGCCCGGTGGTGGAAGCCTGTGCCACGTGCTGCACCGGCTTGTACTGGGTCCCGGTGTAGTACTCGGTGATCCACACGATCAACCCGGTCAGGACCAGTCCGATCAGCGCGCAGAGGTACAGGTTGAACGCACCATGCGCGTTGTCCGGCATCAACTGCAGGGTAATCGGGTAGAACGCGATCGCGGCCAGCACGCCCGACACGATCACGCCCTTGTACAGCGCACCCATGATCGAGCCGCCTGGTTTCACCTTGACGAACAGCGCACCGATGATCGAGGCGATGATCGACACCCCGCCCAGCACCAGCGGGTACAGGATCGCATTGCGCCCGGCCTCGGCGATCATCAGGCTGCCCAGCAGCATGGTGGCGATCACCGTCACCGCGTAGGTCTCGAACAGGTCGGCGGCCATGCCGGCACAGTCGCCGACGTTGTCGCCGACGTTGTCGGCGATCACCGCCGGGTTGCGCGGGTCGTCTTCGGGAATGCCGGCCTCGACCTTGCCCACCAGGTCGGCGCCGAC
This sequence comes from uncultured Stenotrophomonas sp., assembly GCF_963519925.1. Lineage (NCBI taxonomy): Bacteria > Pseudomonadati > Pseudomonadota > Gammaproteobacteria > Lysobacterales > Lysobacteraceae > Stenotrophomonas > uncultured Stenotrophomonas sp. The sequence continues at coordinate 3,951 of NZ_CAUQPH010000037.1, forward strand.
GTCGGCGCCCTTGGTGAAAATGCCGCCGCCAAGCCGGGCGAAGATCGAGATCAGCGACGAGCCGAACGCCAGCCCGACCAGCGCATGCAGCGCCGCGCCGGTGTCCAGCCCCAGGCGCAGCAGCAGCGCGTAATACCCGGCCACCCCAAGCAGGCCCAGCCCGACCACCAGCATGCCGGTGATCGCACCGCCGCGGAACGCCACGTCCATGGCCGCACCGAGGCCATGGCGTGCCGCTTCGGCGGTACGCACATTGGCGCGTACCGACACGTTCATGCCGATGTAGCCGGCCGCGCCGGACAGCACCGCACCGATCGCGAAGCCGATCGCGGTGTACCAGCTGAGGAAGAACCCGACCAGCACGAACAACACCACGCCGGCGATGCCGATGGTCAGGTATTGGCGGTTGAGGTAGGCGCGCGCGCCTTCCTGGATGGCGGCGGCGATTTCCTGCATGCGGGCATTGCCGGCCGGTTGCCGGAGAATCCAGCGTGCCGAAACGATGCCGTAGAGAATCGCAAGAATGGCGCAGAACAACGCAAGTGAAAGCCCATGACGTTCCAGCATGTCCCCTCCCGGGTGATGGATGGCATCCAGTCGACGGACGAACCTCACCACGTGGGGGGGCACAACGGGCTGCAACGATGGACCAACCCGTTCAGACCGTACCCGGTCATCAAGCGTGTGGCTTTGTTCAGCAATCCTGGAGCGCCCCCCGAGTATGCAATGAAATGCCACGTTCTGCCCATCGCATGCGCCGGACCGCATGGCGAGCCCCAGCCGCCGGTCGCACGAGGCTGTAGCGCCGACCGTTGGTCGGCTCCGCGGTTCGCGCACACCCACCCGCCCCGGCAGCCCACCCCCTTGCCACACCGTTCATCCCCCCCAAGCCACCCTCACCTCCACCCCAACGGAGGCTTCCCACATGTCCCCCCGCCACCTCATCCTGCTGGCCCTGCTCCCCTGCGCAACCACGTTCGCCGCCGAAACCCCCGAACTGCAACGCCCGACCGGCACGCCGCAGGCGGTCAATACCGTGCACACCCTGCGCCAGATTCCTGAAGCCTGCGCCCGCCTGGAAGGCAGCTTCACCGGTGACCCCGCCCAGCCCTACCGCTTCAACGTGGTCCGCACCAGCGAGCAGTGCCAGCCGCGCGCCCGTTTCGTCGACTTCGAAAAAGCCCAGCCCAGCGTAGCCAAGGGCTGGAAACTCAACGACGTGATCCGCGTGCCCAGCGCGGCGTGCCCCGCGCAGCAGGCGGTGGTGCGGGTGTGGCGCCTGCCGGTGGAACAGAAGCCGCAGCTGGACGGCCAGGGCCAGTCGCGCATCTACCTGGAGGAGGCGAAGAAGCAGGCCGCCGCCGGCAAGACGGCGCAGATCCCCATGTTCGCCGCACAACTGGCGGTGGAAGGCGCCGCCTGTCGCTGACCTTACGCCTCGAACGCCGGCAGCTTCTTCTTCACCGCCACGTTCTTCAGCGTCACATACTTCGGCAACCCATCCGCGCCATAGGGCAGCGGGGCCTCGCCCTTGATCAGCGGCGACAGGTAGGCGCGTGCCTTGTCGGTGATGCCGAAGCCATCGCGGCGGATGAAGCCGGCCGGCATTTTCTTCTCGTGGTTGGCGACCTTGTGCAGCGGTGCCGGTTCGATCTTCCAGCGATAGGGCGCGTCGCTGCTGCGCACGATCACCGGCATCACCGCGTTCTGGCCCTTCAGTGCGTACTGCACCGCCGCCTTGCCCACGGCCTGCGCCTGTTCCCAGTCGGTCTTCGAGGCGATATGGCGCGCAGACCGCTGCAGGTAGTCGGGCAGGGTCCAGTGCACTTTGTAGCCAAGCGCGTCCTTGACCCGCGCGGCCAGCTGCGAGGCCACGCCGCCCAGCTGGGTGTGCCCGAACGAGTCCTTGCCGCCGCCGGCATCTGCCACGAAGCGGCCATCGGCAGTCTGGATGCCTTCGGAGGCGACCACCACGCAGTGGCCCACGCGTTCCACCACCTGCTTCACCTTGGCCAGGAACGCGGCCTCGTCATAGGCGCGCTCGGGCAGCAGAATGATGTGCGGGGCCTCGTCCGGTCCATTTCCGGCCAGCCCGGCCGCCGCCGCCAGCCAGCCCGCGTGCCGGCCCATGGCCTCGTAAACGAACACCTTGGTGGAGGTTTCGGCCATGGCCGCCACGTCCAGCGCCGCCTCGCGCACCGACACGGCGGTGTACTTCGCCGCCGATCCGAACCCGGGGCAGGTGTCGGTCACCGCCAGGTCGTTGTCGATGGTCTTGGGCACGCCGATGCAGGTCAGGTCGTAGTTGAACGCCTTGGCCAGCTGGGACACCTTCCAGGCCGTATCGGCCGAATCGTTGCCGCCGTTGTAGAGGAACCAGCGCACGTCGTGCGCCTGCAGCACCGCCAGCAGGCGCTCGTAGCGGGCGCGGTCGGCGTCCAGCGATTTGAGCTTGTAGCGGCATGAGCCGAACGCGCCGCCCGGGGTGTGGGCCAGCGCCGCGATCGCCGCGGCCGACTCCTTCGAGGTGTCGATCAGCTCCTCGCGCAGGGCGCCCAGGATGCCGTTGCGCGCCGCCAAGACCTTGATTCCCTTGGCCCTGGCGGTGCCGATCACCGCCGAGGCGGTGGCGTTGATGACGGCAGTGACGCCGCCTGACTGGGCGTAGAGCAGGGTACCTTTGGACATGACTGGACCTTTTTCGGGGGGAAGGACATTGCAGGGACATTACCGGTATGAGGTAAAGTGCGTGTATTGCGGTGCAGCGTGATTGTGGACAATCCCGGGACGCGCGCCCTTCCGTTTTTTACCAAGTTGGAGTCAGGTTGATGCGATTGGTTCTGTTGGGACCGCCCGGTTCGGGCAAGGGGACACAGGCGACGCGCCTGAAGGAACACCTCGAGATTGCGCACATTTCCACCGGTGACCTGCTGCGGGCCGAAGTGGCCGCCGGCACCGAGCTGGGCAAGCAGGCCAAGGCCGTGATGGATGCCGGCAACCTGGTGTCCGACGACATCCTGCTGGGCATGCTCGAATCGCGCCTGGGCCAGGCGGACGTGGCCAAGGGCTTCATCCTGGACGGTTATCCGCGCAACGTGGCCCAGGCCAATGCGCTGGACGCCCTGCTGGCGAAGATCGGCCAGCCGCTGGATGCGGTGGTGCAGCTGGATGTACCGAGCGAACTGCTGGTCGAGCGCATTGCCGGCCGCGCCCAGGAGCAGGGCCGCGCCGACGACAGTCCCGAATCGGTGCGCCAGCGTCTTCGCGTGTATACCGAGCAGACCGCGCCGGTGGTGGACTTCTATGCCGATCGCGGCACGCTGGCGCGCGTCGATGGCGTGGGCGGGCTGGAAGAAGTGGAAGCCCGCATCCACGCGGCGATCAAGGCCTGACAACCTACACGCGCACGCCCGGTCCTATCGGAACCGGGCGTGCGGTGTAGAGCGCCAGCGATCGGGCCTGCTCAGAGCCCCACAATATGAGCCCCCCTGGGGATGGCCTCTTGGGGAGTAGGACCATCGGGGGTACTGCGGCTGGCGCGATGAATTGTGTACGTGTTCACAGTAGCCCGCTATCGGGGATTCCCTTACACCTCGACATCCTTTTCGCTCGCTGTTCGCAGCCAGGCAGCGCCTGGCGCTACCCGCTGGTGTTGGCGATAGGCGACAATCGGGTGATGAGCACGATCCACATTCTTGGTATTGCCGGCACCTTCATGGGCGGCGTGGCCGCGCTGGCGCGGGAACTGGGCCATACGGTCCGTGGCAGCGACCAGGCGATCTACCCGCCGATGTCCACCCAGCTGGAGCAGCTGGGCATCGCCCTGGATCCGGGCTACCGGGCCGACAGCGTCGGCAGCGACTGCGACGAAGTGGTGGTCGGCAACGCGCTGTCGCGCGGCAACCCGGCCGTGGAAGCGGTGCTGGATGCCGGGCAGCGTTACATTTCCGGTGCGCAGTGGCTGTCCGAACAGGTCCTGCCGGGCCGCGACACGCTGGCCGTGGCCGGCACCCATGGCAAGACCACCACCACCACCATCCTGACCTGGCTGCTGCAGTCCGCCGGCCGCGAACCGGGCTTCCTGATCGGCGGCGTGGCCGAAGATTTCGGTGTGTCGGCACGGGTGGGGCAGGGCCGCGAATTCGTGGTCGAGGCCGATGAGTACGACACCGCCTTCTTCGACAAGCGCAGCAAGTTCGTGCATTACCGGCCGCTGGTGGCGATCCTCAACAACCTGGAATACGACCACGCCGACATCTTCCCCGACGTGGCCGCGATCCAGCGCCAGTTCCACCACCTGGTGCGCACCGTGCCCGCGCGCGGGCGGCTGATCGTCAATGGCGAGGACGCCCACCTGGCCGAGGTGCTGGCGATGGGCTGCTGGACCCCGGTGGAGCGCTTCGGCTTCGACCCCGGCCTGGAATGGCATGCTGAGCTGGTCAACGCCGACGGCAGCGCCTTCGTGGTGCACCACCGCGGCGTGGCACTGGGCGAAGTGCGCTGGTCTCTGCTGGGCCGCCACAACGTGCTCAACGGCCTGGCGGCGTTGGCGGCCGCGCACGCGGTGGGTGTCGCGCCGGCCAGCGTGATCCCGGCGCTGGCGCAGTTCCGCAGCGTCAAGCGGCGCATGGAAGTGATCGGCGTGGCCGACGAGATCACCGTGTATGACGATTTCGCCCATCATCCCACCGCCATCCAGACCACGCTGCAGGGGCTGCGCGCCAAGGTCGGCGACCGCCGCATCGTGGTGGCGATGGAGCCGCGCAGCAACTCGATGCGGCTGGGGGCACACGCGCACGCGCTGGCGCCTTCGCTGGCATTGGCCGACGCCGTGGTGTTCCTGCACCGTCCCGAGCTGGCCTGGGATGCGGCCTCGGTGATTGCCGCGGTGCGCGGTGAAGCGCACGCCGTGCCCGATACCGACGCACTGCTGGGACAACTGGGCGCGATCGTGCAGCCTGGCGACCACGTGGTGTTCATGTCCAACGGCGGCTTCGACGGCGCACCGCGCCGCTTCCTGGCCCAGCTGCAGGCGCGCTGAGCAACCGGCCATGACCGATTCCGTCGCCACGTTGCCGCTGTTCCCGCTGCATGCCGTGCTGCTGCCCGGGGCCGCGCTCGGGCTGCGCGTGTTCGAGCGGCGGTACCTGGACATGCTGCGCGAGTGCAGCCGCAACAACACGCATTTCGGGGTCTGCATGATCCTGGACGGCAACGAGGTGGGCGATCCGGCCACGCCGGCGGCGCACGGCGTCGAAGCGCGCATCGATGATTTCGACATGGGCGCCGACGGCGTACTGGTGCTGCGCCTGCGCGGGCATCGTCGTTTCCACGTGCGCCAGGTGCGGGTGCGCGACAACGGCCTGATCATGGCCGAGGTGGAATGGAGCCCGCCCGATCATGACGACGAACTGCGTCCGGAGCACGCGCTGCTGTCCACCGTGCTGGGTCACATCATCGAACAGGCCGGCACCGCGTTCGCACCGGCGTACCCTGCGCTGATGGACCAGGCCGCCTGGGTGGGCTGGCGGCTGGCCGAGCTGCTGCCGCTGGAAGAAGCGCAGCGCCTGCAGCTGCTGCAGATGGACGACCCGCACCAGCGCCTGGACGCGCTGCTGCGCTGGATGCCCGCCAACGCAACCCCCATCGACGAGAACTGGTAACGCGACCGGGCAATGACCCCCCCGGTAGATCACGACCGTTGGTCGTGATCCCTCAATACGTCCTGACCCGCAGCACCGGCATGCCGGTCTCCGGGTGCGTCCCCACTTCCTGCGGCAACCCGACCAGCGCCTCGCGCACCGCGTTCAACGACGGGTCGATGCCGCGCATCGGTCGCCACATGCCGATCAGGTGGACGTGCTGCTGGTAATGCAGGGTCTGCGCGCTGCCCAGCCACAGCGGCTGGCCGCCCGGCTGCAGCTGGGCCGACGCCGGCCACAGGCGCAGCGCGAAGATCTCATTCGGCGCATTGCCCGGGCGCAGCATCAACAGCGACTCGACCTGGGTGTCCAGGGTGGCCGGCAGCACCGGCACCTCGTCTTCGGTGGCGGACTTGTCCAGCATCACCAGCGCCTGTTCCCAGCCGGCCTGCGGCTGCGCGCGCCAGCCCTGGCGTTCCAGCTGCTCGCGCAGCGGTGCCAGCGGCCCGGCCACCTGCACGTCCAGCGGCCAGCGCTGGTCGTCGTCGAACTCATTGCGCCGCGAGGGCAGGGTGCGCCACTGGCCGTCCCACCACGCCTGCGCCGCCAGGTTGGCCGGCGCCCGCTGCGCCGGTTCGAAGCGCTGCAGCTTCAACTCGGTGTTGCGCGGCGCATACCACAGCGCGGCCACCGCGAAGGTGCCGTAGAACAGCCAGGACACCGGCTTGACCCAGAACGAGCGGTTGAAACGGCGGCGATAGGCGATGCCCAGCACCAGCAGCCAGAACATGCCGAACAGCATGCCGCCGACCACGTCGCTCAACCAATGCGCACCCAGGTACAGCCGCGCGAAGCCGATCAGGCTGACGATGATGCCCGACAACAGGTACGGCCAGACCCGCGTCCGCCCGGGCAGCTCACGCGCGATCAGCACCGCGAAGAAACCGAAGGTGATGGTGGCCATGGTCACCGATACCGACGGGAAGCCGAAGCCGCTGCTCGCATCCGGCGGCCGTACCACGTCCACCGTGGCGCCCAGCAGCCGGGTCAGGGCCAGGCCGAACGCCAGTGCGGCCAGCCAGTGTGCGGCGGCCATCCAGCGTCGGCGCCAGACCAGGTAACCCATGGTCACCAGGGTCGGCGGCAGCAGTACCTGCCACGCACCGAGCGAGGCCAGCGCCGCCATCGGGTAGTCGGCCAGCGGGTTGCGCAGGGCCAGCATGGCCTGGTGCACGGCCAGGTCCAGGCTGAGCGGTTCGCCGTGCGCGACCACCACCGTCAACAGCGCGAACCAGCCCCATCCGAGCAGCAGCAGCATCAGCGCCAGCATCGCCAGCGGCACCGACTCGCGGCGTTGCGGGTCGAACACCGACACCGAGTAGCGGCCCAGCGTGGGATGGCGCTGCGACCACTGCAGCAGGCTGGCCAGCCAGCTGTCCATGCGCGCGGCCGACCAGCGATAGCCATACAGGACGATCGCCCAGACCACGCCCATCAGCACGCCGACCAGGGCCAGCACCAGCACCAGTCGCCCGGCCACGGCGGCCACGGCGTCGTAGGCTTCGCCCAGCACCCAGCCCGGCGCCAGGAACAGCACCGCCCAGGAAATGCTGGCAATGGCGCTGGCCTGCATGTAGCGCATTGCCGGCATGTCCATCATCCCGGCAATGGCCGGCACGAACGGACGGATCGCGCCGACATAGCGCGCCACCAGGATGCTCTTGAAGGCGTTGCGGCGGAACATCGTCTCGCCGCGGTCGAGCAGCTGCGGGTAACGGCTGAACGGCCACACCCCGCGCAGCCGGTCGCCCCAGCGCCGGCCGATCCAGTAGCTGATCCCGTCACCGGCGAAGGCGCCCAGCGCCGCGCACGCCACCGCGTACGGTCCGGAGATCTGCCCGAGGCCGATGAAAACGCCCACCGCGAACAGCAGGGGCAGGGCAGGTACGATCGCACCCAGCACGATCACCGCATCGCAGAAGGCGATGAGGAAGATGACCGCGCCGGCGAGTACCGGGTGAGCTGATATCCACGCGAGCGTGGCATCGATCCATGACGAGTCCATCGGGGGATTATAGAGGGGGCAAAGTGACTGACTCCCGGCCAGCGGCAGCCAATGTGCATGGGCTGTCGGCAATGAACCTGATCCGCCGCCTAGAATGTCGGCCATGAATCGACCGCTCCCGCCCGCCTCCCAGGCCCTGAAAGCCGACAGCTTCGGCCGCATCCTGCTGATGGAAGAGGGCGGCCGGCGCTTCGTCCGCCGCGACCTGGGCGCCACCCCGTGGTGGCTGCGCCTGCCGGCCTGGTGGCTGGCCCGGCGCGAAGCGCGCGCGCTGGCGCATCTGGACGGCATGCCCGACACTCCGGCGCTGCTGGCGTGGAACGGCCGCTGGCTGGACCGCAGCTTCATGGCCGGCGACGCCATGTACCAGCGCCCGCCGCGCGGCGACCTGGCCTACTTCCGCGCCGCGCGCCGGCTGCTGCAGAAGGTGCACCGCCACGGCGTCGCCCACAACGACCTGGCCAAGGAAGCCAACTGGCTGGTCCGCGAAGATGGCAGCCCGGCGCTGATCGACTTCCAGCTCGCGGTGATCGGCAACCCGCGCTCGCGCTGGATGCGCCTGCTCGCTCGCGAAGACCTGCGCCACCTGCTCAAGCACAAGCGCATGTACTGCCGCGAATCGCTGACCCCGGTGGAAAAACGGGTGCTCAAACGCCACTCCTGGGTACGCGACCTGTGGTTCCGCACCGGCAAGCCGGTGTACCGGGTGGTGACCCGGAAGATCCTGCATTGGGAAGACAACGAAGGGCAGGGCCCGAAGCCGTGACTTGGCGATTTGGTTGCGCCTCCCCATAGCTCGGACCAGGCCAGCCCGAAAATCTCCGGGACTATTCCCTGGGAAGGAGTTTGAGCTATGTGAGCGACTCCTGTGGCGTTGGGCTTCCGACGTGCACCCCAGTGCTCGGCAATCAAGTGATCGAGTGACTCAATTGGAATTGATGAGTCAATCGAACTTTTCTTCGTTCAATTCCAGACCTGATTTGCTAGGTTCTCCCTGCTGCAGCATCTGTAGGTAACACCGCCGGCGGCGCGGTGAAAGGAGATCTAATGTCGACAGGCCACGTTGTGCTTGCTCTGAAAAGGGGGGCTCTTCTCGGAGTGATGTGCTGTGCATTCCTCAGCATCTCGCTGCTCAGTTCAACGGCAAGAGCTCAAACGTTCACCTACTTCCACACAGATCCGTTAGGTTCAATCGTGGCTGAAACAAACGAGCAAGGCGAGGTGATCGCGCGTTACGACTACGAGCCATATGGCGCGGTAGTTGGAGGGAAAGCTGACGACGGGGAGCTATGAGGTGCTCGTAAATGAAGTGGATAATGTCGTCGAGCACGCCCTCTTCAAAGGAGCTCGATAGATGGACGATGATCTGAAGCGCCTTGCAGGTGCGCTCCTCGGGCTGGAAAGTGGGCGGATGAGCGCTCAGGAATTCTGTCGGTTCTTTGAGAGTCTCTGGAACCTGGAGATTAACAAGGCCGGCTTGCCGGATGAGCTGTACACCTGTCTGGATCATCTCTTTGATGAGGTCGCTTGGTTCAGTCCCTATCCGCGCGATCAGTGGGAGTATCCCCACTACCGCGACGAGGCCCAGATCAGGCAAGCCGCAGTCCCCGCCATGCGAATGCTTGGCTTGGGCGATGAAGCTGGATGACGGGAATGCCCTGAAAGCGTCGCTGGCCGCCCCCTGCCTGGCGGATGATGCTGCCCCTGGCGCGACGTCCTGCCTGATCTGTACTGTGCCGATGTCGGCGGCCGACTGCGCGGGCCAGGCAACGGACCCGCTCTCCTCGGACGTGGTTGCGGCAGGCTCGGACGGACCGCCTTGTCAAGCAGTGGCAAGAACCAGCAGCGTAAAGACGGGCGGCTGACAGCGGGAATGGCGTACGGCAGGTACCTGGCAGTGGTAATCGGGATGTGGCTATCGTCAAGTGCCGACTTGTTGCGCGTTGTCGCGGCATACTGGGAGACCATGAATCGAGGGAGTCATCTCGTGGCCAGTCTGAAAGGGAAAACCCTGTTCATCACCGGCGCCTCGCGCGGCATCGGCTTGGCCATTGCCCTGCGCGCCGCGCGCGATGGCGCCAACGTGGCCATCGCGGCCAAGTCCGCGGTGCCCAATCCGAAGTTGCCCGGCACCATCCACAGCGCCGCCGAGGCAGTGACCGCGGCCGGCGGGCAGGGCCTGGCGCTGAAATGCGACATCCGCGAAGAGGACCAGGTGCGCGCGGCGGTTGCCGCCACCGTGGATACCTTTGGCGGCATCGACATCCTGGTCAACAACGCCAGCGCGATCTGGCTGCGCGGCACGCTCGATACGCCCATGAAGCGCTTCGACCTGATGCAGCAGGTCAATTCACGCGGCAGCTTCCTGTGCGCGCAGGCCTGCCTGCCGCACCTGCTGCAGGCGCCCAATCCGCACATCCTGACCCTGGCGCCGCCGCCGAGCCTGGACCCGAAATGGTGGGGCCCGCACACCGGCTACACGCTGGCCAAGATGGGCATGAGCTTCGTCACCCTGGGCCTGGCAGCCGAATTCGGCCCGCAGGGCGTGGCCGTCAACGCGCTGTGGCCCCGCACCGTGATCGCCACCGACGCGATCAACATGATTCCCGGCGTGGACGTGGGCGGTTGCCGCACGCCGGAGATCCTGGCAGATGCCGCGCACGCGGTCCTGACCCGCGACGCCGCGGGCTTCAGCGGTCACTTCCTGCTGGATGACGAGGTACTCGCGAAGGCCGGCATCACTGACCTGAGTGGATACGCCGTAGACCCGACACGGCCGTTGATGCCGGATCTGTTCCTGGATTGATCAGGCGCTGGCCTACGCCTGGGTGAAACTCTTGCCGCGGTCGGTCATTACCTCTGCGATGGAGTTGCGAACCGCAGACATGTTGGCTTCCAGCTTGGCGACGTTTGCCATTGTTTTCAGGCAATCCTGCAGTCGTTGACGTTCGTACTCTGCCAGATGCGCTGAGTACGACAGCGACGCCTGGGTCGATGCGGTGTGATGCGGTAGCGCGCACGTCACGGATACGTTGCTGAGTGTGTCGGGGCCGGCCCTTGAAGCGGCAGCTGGGGCCGCGACAAGCGAACGGGGCTCCGCACGTGAGGCGCCGGCGAGTGAAGAAATGGGAGTGATCATGCGCGACGATTTCGTATGGTGGTGGACAAGTGGAGGCTACGTCCATCCAGCAGCGATTGCTTTCGCGATTCAATCCTTGAGACCTTGACGCGAGCGCGCGTGCCGCCACCTGTCCATCGGCTCCGGCAGCCGCTCCCACAATCGCGCGCCACGGCGCCCCGCTTTGGCTGTCGTCATCGTACTGCGCACGAAAAAATGCGTAGTGCCACGCCATGCGTGGCAACCGCGCGCGGCACGGAAAGGCGTCCGCAGACGCAGGATTTCCGTTCCCAACCGCCCGTCCGACGCCATGATCCCATACGAAGAGCAGCCACGCAGGGCGTGGCTCTACGTGTTCATCGGCTCCGGTAGCCGCTCACCGCACTGGCGGCAATGGCGTGCATCCGGCTCATGCCCTTCCAGCCCGCATGCCGGGCACCCGCGCGCATCGCGCTTGGACGCGCGTTCGGCATCGCGCATGGTATTGGCCAGCTCCGCGGTGTAGATGCCGGTGGGCACGGCGATGATGCTGTAGCCGATCAGGATCAGCACCGAGGTGACGAAGCGGCCCAGTACGGTCTGCGGCACGATGTCGCCGAAGCCTACCGTGGCCATCGTCACCACCGCCCAGTACATCGCACTGGGAATGCTGGTGAAGCCATGGTTCGGCCCTTCGATCACGTACATCAGGGTGCCGGCGATGATCGTGATGGTGATCACCGTGAACAGGAACAGCAGGATCTTGCGCCGGCTGCGCCACAGCGATTCCATCAGCACGCCGCTCTCTTCGATGTAGCGGGTCAGCTTGAGGATGCGGAACACGCGCAGGATGCGCAGCGCGCGCACCACCAGCAGGCTCTGCGCGCCGGGGATGAACAGCGACAGGTAGGTTGGCAGGATCGAGGCCAGGTCGATGATCCCCCAGATGCTGAAGGCGTAGCGCAGCGGGCGCTTCACCACCACCAGCCGCAGCAGGTACTCGGCGGTGAACAGCAGGGTGAAACCCCACTCGACCACGTACAGCCAGCTGGCATGTTCGATGTGGAAGCGCTGCACGCTGTCGAACATCACCACGAGCACGCTGGCGATGATGGCGTACACCAGCAGCAGGTCGAAATTGCGCGACGGCCGGGTGTCGTGCCGGTAGATGATGTCGAACCAGGTCCGGCGCCAGCCGGACTCGGTGGCGGGGTTCAGCTGGGGGGCGCGCAGGGGGTGCATGGGCCGCATTGTGCCCCAGCCGGTGGAGGGGGAGAATGGACCCCCTTCCCGGACCCCTCGGACCCCTGACCGCCATGACCGCTGCTGCCCCCGACCCGCTCCTGTCCCTGTCGCATTACTACCTGCCGGTGTACAAGCCGCGCCAGGTGGTGCTCGAGCGCGGCCAGGGCGCCCGCGTCTGGGACAACCAGGGCCGTGAGTTCATCGACCTGGCCGCCGGCATCGCGGTGTGCGGGCTGGGCCACAACGACCCGGACCTGAAAGCGGCGCTGATCGAGCAGGCCGGCAAGCTGTGGCACACCAGCAACGTGTTCTACAGCGAGCCACCGCTGCGCCTGGCTGAAGAACTGGTCACCGCGTCCCGGTTCGCCGAGCGCGTGTTCCTGTGCAACTCCGGCGCCGAAGCCAACGAAGTGGCGATCAAGCTGGTGCGCAAGTGGGCCTCGTCGCAGGGCCGTCCCGCCCACCAGCGGGTGATCGTGACCTTCCGTGGCAGCTTCCACGGCCGCACCCTGGCGGCGGTGACCGCCACCGCGCAGCCGAAGTACCAGGAGGGCTACGAGCCGCTGCCCGGTGGCTTCCGCTACGTGGACTTCAATGACGAGGTGCAGCTGGAAACGGCGATGGCCGCCGGCGACGTGGCCGCGGTGATGCTGGAGCCGATCCAGGGCGAAGGCGGGGTGATGCCGGCCAAGCCGGGCTTCATGAAGCGCATCCGCGAGCTGTGCGACCAGCACGGCGCGCTGATGGTGCTCGACGAGATCCAGGTGGGCATGGGCCGCACCGGTACCCTGTTCGCGCATTGGCAGGACGAGGTCAAGCCGGACATCGTGACCCTGGCCAAGGCGCTGGGCGGCGGTTTCCCGATCGGCGCGATGCTGGCCGGCCCGAAGGTGGCCGAGACCATGCAGTTCGGTGCGCACGGCACCACCTTCGGCGGCAACCCGTTGGCGGCGGCGGTGGCGCGCGTGGCGCTGCGCAAGCTGTCCTCGGCGGAGATCGCGCGCAACGTGAGCCGCCAGTCGCAGGCGCTGCGCGATGGGCTGGGGAACATCAATGACGAGTTCAAGGTATTCAGCCAGGTGCGCGGCCGCGGCCTGATGCTGGGCGCGGTGCTGGACAAGGATTTTGCCGGGCAGGCCGGGGCGATCTTGGATCACGCTGCCGAACATGGGCTGCTGACGCTGCAGGCCGGGCCGGACGTGCTGCGCTTCGTGCCGGCGTTGAACATCACCGATGAAGAGATTGCCGAAGGGCTTAAGCGGCTGCGGGCTGCGGTGCAGTCGTTCGTCGCGTCGCGTTGAGGAAGGGCAGCTGACTGACGGTAGCCGACTAAGAGCAGCCGACTAACAGTCGGCTCTACACGTCGGCTCTACACGTTGGCGTTCCCGTCCCGTTGGGGGGTAGAGCCGACTGTTAGTCGGCTGCCCTGCATCAGGCATCGATGCCGAATCGGTGCATGAGCTTGCCGAAACTACGGCTGTCGTTCGCGGTATCGGCGTGCAGCCCGGCCAGGCGGGCGCCGCGCACATTGACGAACAGATCGTCGACGAACAGGGTGCGGGTGGGACGTGCGTCGAGCCGTTCCACCGCTTTCAGGAACACCGCCGGGTCTGGCTTGCGGCCGCCCAGTTCGCCGCTGCACAGGATGCGTCCTTCAAGCATCGGGGCCAGCGTGGGCAGGATGCGCGGAATGGTCTGCGCCATCAGTGCGCCGTTGTTGGTGAGGATGGCGATCGGCATCACCTGCGCGATGCGCTGCACGCGCTCGACCACGCCGGTCTGCGGCGGCGAGGCCGCGATGCGCGCGTCCTGCCATTGGGCGAGGCTGATGGTCACGCCGAGTGCATCGCCCAGTTGCTGCAGATAGCGCGTGCTGTCCAGTCCCAGATCGAACTGCTGTTCCAGTCCGCTGTCGAACAGTGCCGCGTGCACCTGTGCGGGCGTGCATCCGCAGGACTCGGCCACGTGGCGCACACGCAGGTGCCGCGCGTAGTTGACCAGCACGCCATCGAAATCCAGCAGCAGGCAGTCCAAGGCAACCGGCATGTTCCACTCATGTGCGAAGCGACAGCCGACGTTACCGCACTGCTGGGCGTCGCTGCGACATCCCGTCGCACCACGCCCTGCGTCGAGCTGCCTAGAATTGCAGTGACTGAAGGATGGAGAACGCCGTGAAACTGTTTGTTCCCGTGATGCTGGCTGGTCTGGCGCTGGCGCCGGCCGCTCAGGCGCGCGTATGCGCGATCAACCTGGACAGCACCGACCAGATGAGCTTCAGCAGCAGGGAGATCAAGGTCGCCGCGGACTGCAGCCAGGTGAAGCTGACCCTGCGCCACACCGGCAGGCTGGCCGCCACGGCGATGGGCCACAACTGGGTGCTGACGAAAACGGTGGATTACCAGCCGGTGGCGATGGCCGGCATGCGGATGACCCTGGCCGACAGCTACCTGCCGAAGAAAGACCCGCGCGTGCTGGCGCATACGGCGGTGATCGGCGGTGGGCAGAGCACCAGCGTGACGTTCTCCACCGCAGCACTGCGCAAGGGCGGCGATTACACCTTCTTCTGCTCCTTCCCCGGGCATTTCGCAATGATGAAAGGAAAATTCATCTTCAACTGAAGATGAATTTTCCGGTAGCTACCGACCGTTGGTCGGTATACCTTCTCGGGCCGGCCAACGGCCGGCGCTACCGAGGGACGGTCCACCCATTGCACCCGACGGGCCCATGGTCGATTGATCCCGATCCCAACCGCTACGTAAAAATTCGTAGCCCCGGCCGTTGGCCGGAACCGCGCGCAGCGCGGCAAATCCGCGTCACCCCGCCGCAACCACCTTGAACGCTTCGCGGGCGGCTTCAAGCGTCGCATCGATGATGCTGTCATCGTGCGCGCTGGACAGGAACCCGGCCTCGTAGGCCGACGGCGCCAGGAACACGCCGCGGTCCAGCATCGCGTGGAAGAAACGATTGAACGCCGCGGTGTCGCAGGCAGTGGCCTGGCTGTAGGTCTCCACCTTCTGGTCGGTGAAGAACAGCCCGAACATCGCGCCCACCTGGTTGGTGGTCACGGCCACGCCGGCGTCGGCGGCCGCCGCTTCCAGCCCCGCGCACAGGCGCGCGCTGGCGGCGGACAGACGGTCGTGGAAGCCCGGTTCCTGCACCAGCTCCAGCATCGCCAGCCCGGCGGCCATGGCCACCGGATTGCCGCTCAACGTGCCGGCCTGGTAGATCGGGCCGGCCGGCGCGATCTGCGACATCAATTCGCGGCGGCCACCGTAGGCGCCCACCGGCATGCCGCCGCCGATGATCTTGCCGAACGTGGTCAGGTCCGGGGTGATCCCGTAGTGCGCCTGCGCGCCACCCAGGGCCACGCGGAAGCCGGTCATGACTTCATCGAAGATCAGCACCGTGCCGTGCTGGGTGCACAGGTCGCGCAGGTGCTGCAGGTAGCCGTCCCGCGGCGGGATGCAGTTGGCATTGCCCACCACCGGCTCGATGATCAGGCCGGCGATGTCCGCGCCCTGTTCGGCGAACAGCGCCGTGGCCGCCTCGAAATCGTTGTAGGGCAGGGTCAGGGTCAGTTCGCTCAGGCCCGCCGGCACGCCGGGCGAAGTCGGCACGCCCAGGGTCAGCATGCCGCTGCCGGCTTTGACCAGGAACGAGTCGCCATGACCGTGGTAGCAGCCCTCGAACTTGACGATGCGGTTGCGGCCGGTGGCGCCGCGCGCCAGCCGGATCGCCGACAGCGTCGCCTCGGTGCCCGAGTTGACCATGCGCACCATCTCGCACGAGGGCACCAGCCGGGTCAGGGTTTCGGCCATGGTGACTTCCGCCGCGCACGGGGCGCCGAACGACAGGCCGTTGTTGATCGCGTGCTTGACTGCTTGGCGCACGGCGCTGTGGTTGTGGCCGACGATCATCGGGCCCCACGAACCCACGTAATCGATGTAGCGGTTGCCGTCGACGTCGTACAGGTACGGGCCGTCGGCGCGCTCGACGAAGAACGGCTCGCCGCCCACTGACTTGAACGCGCGCACCGGCGAGTTGACGCCGCCCGGCAGCAGCGCCTGGGCACGGGTGAACAGGGCGTGGGACTGGTCGTGGTTCATGCGGAAGCTTCCTGGAAACGGGCGAGGTAGGCACGCAGCGTGGTGACCGGGTCGGGCGCGGCGAACACGCCACTGACCACGGCCACCAGGTCGGCGCCGGCGTCGATGAGAGGGCCCACATTGTCCGGGGTCAGCCCGCCGATCGCCACCCGCGGCACGCCAAGTGCGGCGCTTTGCCGCAGCAGGTCGGGGTGGGCGCGGCTGCTGGTGATCTTGGTGGTGGTGGGGAAAAAGGCGCCGAAGGCCACGTAGCTGGCGCCGGCGGCGATGGCGCGGTCGGCGTTGTCCAGCTGGTCGTAGCAGGAGGCACCGATGATGGCGTCCGGGCCGAGCAGGGCGCGGGCGGCACCGATGTCGCCGTCGCTGCCGCCCAGGTGCACGCCCGCGGCGCCGACCTCGCCGGCCAGCGCCGGATCATCGTTGATGATCAGCGGCACCCCGTGGGCAGCGCAGAGCGGCTGCAGGGCGAGCGCCTGTTCCCGCCGCAGGGCGGCGCTGGCGCTCTTGTTGCGGTACTGCAGCCAGGTCGGGCCTGCCGCCAGCAGCGGCGCCACGCGCGCCAGCAGGCGGGCGGTATCGGGTTCGTCGGGGGTGATCAGGTACACGCCGCGCGCGGGCGCGGTCGGGGAAGCAGGGGCTGTCATCGATGGCTACCGGTAGCGCGGCGGGAGTGGGACAATGGCCTATGACCGTACTGCCCAACGCCTGATTATCCGATGACCGACGCCACTGCCACCACCTTCCGCACCTGGATGTGCGTTGTCTGCGGCTTCATCTACCGGGAGGTCGACGGCCTGCCTGAAGAGGGCATCGCCCCGGGCACCGCGTGGGAAGACGTCCCCGACACCTGGACCTGCCCGGACTGCGGCGTGACCAAGGACGATTTCGAAATGGTCGAGATGGATTGATACAAGGCGGGTCAGTGCAGCCGGGGTACCCGGCCGCCCAGTTCCACCAGCTTCTCGCGTACCCACTGGGCATCGTTGGCCTGGCCATTGCGCTGCAGGTACAGCGCCAGGTCGTGGCGCGCCCCCGCCTGGTAATCCAGCTGCAGGTAGGCAAGCCCGCGGTCGCGCAGGGCGTCGTCCTGTTCCGGTGCCAGTTTGAGCAGGCGGTCGGCACTGCGCGCGGCGCGGTCCCACTCGCTGCGCTCCACGTACACCCCATGCAGGTTGCGCAGCATGCGCATCAGGATCGCGCGCGCCGGGGCGGCGTCCAGGATCTGCGCCAGCACCTGGTCGTCGGGCGTTTCGCCGCCCAGGTGCGACCGTGCGCGTTCACGCAGCTCCTCCACGTCCAGCGGTCGCCCGCCATTGAACGGGTCCATCACCAGCATGCCGTCGTCCACTGGCAGCCGCACCAGGAAATGGCCGGGGAAGGACACCCCGTCCAGCGGGATGCCCAGCCGCCGTGCCACTTCCATCTGCACCATGGCCAGCGAGATCGGGTTGCCCAGGCGGCGTTCGAACACCTGGTTGAGGTAGCTGTTGCGCGGGTCGTAGTACTCGCCATGGTCGCCGCCGTAGCCCAGCTCGTCGAACAGGTGGCGATTGACCGCGGCGATCTTGAGCGGCCAATGCGCGATCGTGTCGACCTCGCCGCGCAGGTGGTCGGCATGGCTCTGCACCAGGGCGTCGTAGACCTGCGGGTCGAGGTCGGGGTATTCGTCGCGTGCGATCAGCAGGGCCGTGGGCAACAGCGGCAGCGCCTCGTCGTCCAGTTCGGCCAGGGAATCCCACGCCGGCAATGTCATGTGCCCCTGCATGGACACAGACTGGCGACAATCGCGGCGCGATTCAAGCGGTGCGGCGTGAAAGACGCCGCACCGGAAGCCCCGGTTCAGGGCTGGTCGGCGATGCCCGGGCCGAAGGTGAGCAGGGCACCGTCCTGCAGGCCCAGTTTCTCGGCTTGGCCGGCGTTGAGCTCCAGCACGTAGCGGGCCGGGCCGCTGCTGGGATAGGGCGGGCACCGGTCGCCGGCCGAGCACGGTGGCACGTCGCGCTGCTGGCTGACCAGCCGGCGCTCGTCGTCGAAGTACAGGATATCCAGCGCGATCCGGGTGTTCTTCATCCAGTAGGCCTGCAGTTCCTCGCGGTCGTGCAGGAACAGCATGCCGTGGTCGACCGGCATCTCGTCGCGGAACATCAGGCCGCGGGTACGGGCTTCGTCGTTGGTCGCCAGTTCCACCTGGTAACGCGCGCCCCCCAGTTCGACCCAGTGGCTGGCCCCGGCGCTGGCGCAGCCGGACAGGGTGAGCAGCAGGAGCAACGGCAGCAGCAGACGCATCAGGGGCATACGCGGACCTCACAGGGGAGCCGGCACGGGCGTGCCGGCGGGAGTATCAGAACACCTTCGGCGGTTCGCCGCCAACAATCACCACGTCGGCCGGGCGGCGCGCGAACAGCCCCACGCAGACCACGCCGGGCAGCTGGTTGAGCTCGCGCTCCAGTGCGACCGGGTCGGTGATCTGCAGGTTGTGGATGTCCAGGATCTGGTTGCCGTTGTCGGTGACCACGCCTTCGCGCCACGCCGGCTGGCCGCCGGTCATGTCCATGATGGTGCGTGCAACCGCGCTGCGTGCCATGGGAATCACTTCCACCGGCAGCGGGAAGCGGCCCAGCACCGGCACCTGCTTGCTCGGGTCGATGATGCAGACGAAACGTTCGCTGGCTTCGGCGATGATCTTTTCGCGGGTCAATGCGGCGCCACCGCCCTTGATCAGGCACTTGTTGCCGTCGCATTCGTCGGCACCGTCCACGTACAGGGACAACCTGCCGGAGTGGTTGAGCTCCATCACCTCGATCCCGTGCTGGCGCAGCCGCGCGGTGCTCTGCTCCGAGCTGGACACGGTGGCCTTGATGCGATGCTGGATGCGGGCCAGGCCGTCGATGAAGTAGGCAACGGTGGAACCGGTGCCGACGCCGACGATCATGCCGTCTTCGACGTATTCCAGGGCTTTTTCTGCGGCAAGGCGTTTGGCTTCGGACATGGCGGGAAACTCGTACGGGAAAGGGGTCAGTGCTTTTCGAGCGACAGCAGCAGCTTCCACTGCGCGGCGGTGACCGGCAGGATCGACAGCCGGTTGCCGCGCGCGATCAGCGGAAACCCTTCGCCCAGTGCGTCGGCGTGCAGCTTGATCTCGTCCAGCGGAATGGTGTCGCGCAGCTTGCGCTCGAAGGCCACGTCCACCAGCAGCCAGCGCGGCGTTTCACGCGTGGCCTTGGGGTCGTAGTAGTCGGACTTCGGATTGAACTGGGTCTCGTCCGGGTAGGCCTCGGTGGCCACCGTGGCGATTCCCACGATGCCCGGCACCTTGGTATTGGAGTGGTAGAACAGGACACCGTCGCCGACCTTCATGCCGTCGCGCATGAAATTGCGCGCCTGGTAGTTGCGCACGCCGTTCCAGGGTTCCTGGCCCACGCGCTGGAGGTCGTCGATCGAGAAGGCGTCCGGTTCGGACTTCATCAGCCAGTAGCGCTTGCGTGCGGTCATGCGTCGTTCTGTTCGGGTAGGTAACGACCGGGGGTCGGTACGGGGGTGATCGTCGTGGCGTCGGTACAGATCGCATCCACCGCTACATCCCAGGGCTGCACCGGCAGCGCGTCGACCTGCTGCACCGAAAAACCGACGCCGACCAGCCAGGGCGGCGCCGGGCGCGACTGGCGGAAGGCGAAGCTGCGATCATACCAGCCGCCCCCCATGCCAAGCCGTCGGCCCTGCGCGTCGAAGCCCACCAGCGGGGCCACCACCAGCGCCAACTGCGCTGGGGCGAGGGTGTCGCCAATGGCAACGTCGGGTTCGGGAATGCCGTAACGATTGGCCGTGAGTGGCTGTCCGGGACGCCATGGCGCGAAGCGCAGGGTGTCGCCGGCCAGCACCGGCAGACAATACGTGGCGGTGTCGGGCAGGCGCATCTGCCAACGGTGCAGGGCGATCTCGCCGTCCAGCGCCCAGTAGCCGGCCACGTGCCCGTCTGTGGGCGCGAAGGGCAGGGCCAGCAGCGCATCGGCGAGCTGTTCGGCGGCGGCCAGGCGCTGCGCGGCGGGGATGTCTCGGCGGCGTTGGCGCAGCTGCTGGCGCAGTGCGGAGCGCGGGTCGGTCATGCCTGGGTCCGTAAGAGCCGGATAAAACAAGAGCGACGTCCCGATGGGGCGTCGCTCTTGCCGGAATACTGCATTCTCCGCGGTGACGATGCGTGCGAAACGACCTTGAACCCGGGGTTCAAGTGGGTACGCTGGGACTCCTTCGGGCTTCCCGCTACAAGGCGGACCTGCACTCCCGGCGCCGTCGCGCACCCGTGGTCGTAATTAAGGGACAAGGCGAATGTTTGCACACGCCGTCGTTCACAGCAGAGAACGCACGGCCATTATAGCCAACCCGACCGGATCGGATACCCCGTTCGTCGGTCCAATTACACACCAATTCAGAACCATGAAAACCGCGTATGCATCAATGCATGCGTGCGGATCAGGCCCCGTCGATCGCCCGGTCCAGACGCCTGTTCAGATCCGCCAGCGTCTGCTGCAGCGCCACCGCCTGGCGGGCGTGGTCGTCGCGCAGCTGCTGCAGCTCGTGCGCCAGGTTGAGCGCGGCCAGCACGGCAATCCGGTCGACCGCCGCCATCCGGTTGCTGCCGCGGATCTCGCGCATCTTGGCGTCCAGCAGGCGCGCGGCGGCGGTAAGGCTTTCGCGTTCGTCGGCGCCCACGCCCACGGTGTATTCGCGATCCAGGATGCGGACACTGACCGGTTCGGTCTGGCTCATGTGTGCTGCTCCAGGGATTTGAGCCGGGTGATCATGGCTTCGACCCGCGAGCGGGCCTGTTCGTTCTTGGCCAGCAGCTGCGAGCGCTCGTTGACCAGCGTTTCCTGCTGGTGGCGCAGGCTGCGGTTTTCCTCGGCCAGGCGCTGGTTGCGTTCCAGCAACGCCTCCACCCGGGCGGCAAAGGCCTGCAATTGGGCGATGGCATCGGCGGGTTCCATGTCCGGCACGATAGGCAAGGGGAGTGGAGGCGGTCAAGCGAATTCACGCGGGGTCGACCTGCCCCCCGGTTGCCACCAGTGGATTGATACACTGTGACGCTGCCAACCCGGGGTTGTCGGTTGCGCCGGCACCCCACCTGATCGAGCCCCAAGATGACCGAACTTCCAAGTGTCAATGACGTGAACCCGGCCAGCCAGGCGGCGGGCCTGGGCGCCAGTGCGGCCGAGCTGCACGGCGGCCTGTGCGGCTGGCTGTCGGCCGGCGGTGCGCCGGTGCGTGAATGGCCGGCACGGGTGCTGGCCGACGACAACGCGCCGACCCCGGCGGAGGGCGATGCGCTGGACCAGTTGATGCGTGCCAGCGTGGCGCAGCTGGAGGACCGCGACTTCGCCTTCGAGCTGCTGCTCGGCGAGGGCGATGACACCGCAGCACAGGCCGACGCCCTGTTCACCTGGGCGCGCGCGTTCCTGGGCGGCTTCGGGCTGGGCGCGGGCGGCAAGCGTCCGACGCTGTCGGAAGAGGGTGAGGAAGCGCTCAACGACCTGGCCAAGCTGGCCCAGGCGTCGAGCGAGGATTTCGAAAGCGGCAACGATGACGACGAAGATGCGCTGGCGGAAATCGAGGAGTTCATCCGCGTGGCGGTGCTGATCCTGCACGGCGACTGCGTGATGGCGGCGCGCCACCGGCAGCGCCTGAACTGAGATGGACATCCACGCGTTGACCGGCATTTCCGCGGCCGAGTATGCCGCGCGTCGCCAGCAGTTGATGGAAATGGCAGGCGATGACGCCATCCTGGTGCTGCCGGCGGCCGCCGAACGGGTGCGCAGCCTGGATACGCATTACCCGTTCCGCCAGGATTCGGATTTCTGGTACCTGAGCGGCTTCCCGGAGCCGGAGGCGGTGCTGGTGCTGATCCCCGGCCGCCGCCATGGCGAAGTGATCCTGTTCTGCCGCGAACGCGATGCCGCGCGCGAGGCGTGGGACGGTGCGCGTGCCGGGCAGGAAGGCGCGGTGGCGAACTACGGGATGGACGATGCGTACCCGATCGACGATCTGGACGACATCCTGCCGGGACTGCTGGAAGGGCGTTCGCGGGTGTACTACCACTTCGGTCGCGATGCCGAGTTCGACCTGAAGCTGATCGGCTGGGTCAACCGGGTGCGTTCGCAGGTGCGCCATGGCGCGCAGCCGCCGCACGAATTCCTGGAGCTGGGCCACCTGCTGCACGAGCAGCGCCTGTTCAAATCCAGCGCGGAAATCGCGTTGATGCAGCGCGCGGCGGACATCACCGTGCTGGCGCACCGGGCGGCGATGCAGGTGGCGCGGCCGGGCATCCACGAGTACGAACTGCAGGCCGACGTGGAGCGGGTGTTCCGCGCGCACGATGCCTGGGCGGCGTACGGCAGCATCGTCGGCACCGGTGCCAACGCCTGCATCCTGCACTACCGCGCCAACAACGCGCGCAGTCGCGATGGCGAACTGGTGCTGATCGATGCGGGTGCGGAGTATCGCGGCTATGCCAGCGACATCACCCGGACCTTCCCGGCCAACGGCCGCTTCAGTGCGGAGCAGCGCGCGCTGCACGACCTGGTGGGCGCGGCGCAGGCGGCGGCGCTGGCGCAGGCGCGCCCGGGCGTGCCCTATGAAGCGGGTCACCTGGCCGCGGTGCAGACCCTCACCGAGGGACTGCTGCAGCTGGGGCTGCTGAAGGGCACGCTGGAAGAGAACATCGCCGAACGCCACTACCAGCGTTTCTACCGGCACAAGACCGGGCACTGGCTGGGGCTGGACGTACACGACGTGGGCGACTACCGCCTGGCCGGCGATTCACGCCTGCTGGAAGTCGGCATGGCCTTCACCATCGAACCGGGCCTGTACATCGATGCGGACGACACCAGCGTGGAAGCGCGCTGGCGCGGGATAGGCATCCGTACCGAGGATGACGTGGTGATCACCGAAAGCGGGCATCACGTGCTGACGGCTGGGCTGGCGCGAAGTGCTGATGAGATCGAGCAGGAAATGAACGCCGTTCGCTGATTCGAGTCCAAGGCAAGAGCAGACACGCATGGCGTGTCCCTGCGCGGTGCCGCTGGTAGGTTCGGTTCCCGAACGAACGCACGGAACGCACCACCGCCCGGTAACGCATGAGAATGATCGGCACTGCCGTTGATCTTCCCGTGGCCCCCGCCGGCCCAGCTCAGGCCATGCGATGGCCACCGGCTGTTCGCCAAAATGCATGAAGCAGCCGGGCAAAGCCCGGCTGCATGGGAAAGCGTCGACTGCCGTCACGCCTTGGCGAATTCCGGCCGGGTCAGGTTGTCCGCATCGCCTTCGGTGCACAGCACTTCGTCTTCAATGCGGATGCCACCGTAAGGCCGGAAGAAGTCCACGCGGCTCCAGTCGATGCTGTCGCCGTGGCCGCGCTGCTTCACCTCGTCCAGCAGCATGTCGATGAAGTACACGCCCGGTTCGATCGTGACCACCATGCCCGGCTCCAGCGTGCGGGTCAGGCGCAGGTACGGGTGGCCATCCGGGCGCTCGATGCGGCCGCCGCGGTCGCTGGCCGCGAAGCCGGCCACGTCGTGGACCTGCAGGCCGATCAGGTGGCCCAGCCCGTGCGGGAAGAACGCCGCACTGACGCCGGTGGCCAACGCCGCTTCCGGCGAGACCTTGAGCACGCCGAAGTCCTTCAGGATGCCCATCAGCGACAGATGCGCATCGATGTGCAGCTGCTTGTAATCCACGCCCGCACGCACGCCGGCACCCATTTTCTGCTGGGCCACATCGACCGCATCTATCATCGCCTGGAACTCGTCGTGACCGGCGGCCGCATACGTGCGCGTGATATCGCTGGCGTAGCCGTACGCGCTGGCGCCGGCGTCGATCAGGAAGCTGCGCAGCGGCTGCGGTGCGCTGCGGCCGAGGTCGGTGTAATGCAGCACCGCCGCGTGTTCGTTGAGCCCGATGATGTTGCCGTACGGCAGTTCGTTCGCGTCCTGGCCGACCGCACTGCAGTAGGCCATGTGGATCTCGAACTCGCTGGCGCCGGCGCGGAATGCCGCCTCGGCGGCGCGGTGGCCACGCACGCCCAGGCGCTGGGCCTGGCGCATCAGCGCGATCTCGTACGCGGTCTTGTGGGCGCGGTGCCAGTCCAGGTAATGCAGCACCGGCTCCGGATTGTTGGGCACGAACGCGCCCAGCGCGCTCTGCGGCTCGCCCAGGATCGCGCAGCGCGCCGGGTCGCGCGGCAGCAGCGCGCGCGCGTCATCGGCGTTGCGGATGATCTCGATGTCGAAGTGCTCCACCCACCAGCCGTTGGGCGCATCCGGCACCACGTGCCAGTAATCGAACGGCTGGTGGAAGATCACCTTTGGCCGCTGCCCCGGGGTGTAGACCAGCCAGCTGTTGGGCACCTTGGTCAGCGGCAGCCAGGCCTTGAAGTTCGGATTCACCGCATACGGGTAATCGCGGTCATCGAACGCCTGGTAGTGCAGGGTGCCGCTGGGAATCACCAGGTGGTCGAAACCGCCGCGTGCCAGCGCCTCGTCGGCGCGTTGGCAGAGCACGTGTACATGCTGGGAATACAGGGCGCCAAGGTCGGGCTGGTTCATCACGGGGCTCATCAGGCAGTGCGGAATGCAGCCCTTGATTCTGCCGCAATCGGCCGCCGTGCGCTGTGCCGGAACCGGCACTCAGACCGCCGAAGATTCCTCGGCCACCCAGGCCCGCAGCCGGTCGCGGTGTTCGCGGCTGAGGGTGAGGAAGCGGAACCCGGCCCAGCTCTGCCCGGTGACGTGGCTGGGTTCGTTCCACAGCAGGTGCACGCCCACGTCCAGCGGGAACGGCTGGCCGTCCGCACCGGGAATGGCGAAGCGCAACTGGTACAGCGCGTCGTCGTTCATCGGCACCGAGCACAGCATCAGCATGCCGGTCTCGGACACATTGCCCAGGCGGCCGATCACCGCTTCGGCCACGGTGTCGGTGACCGGGACCTGGTCGTCCACGTTGCGGCGCGGCGCGCGGCGGGTGTCGTCATTCATTGTCGGACTCCGCAGGGGACGGGGTACCGGCCAGCGAGCGCAGCGTGCGCAGGGTCGCCTGCCAGGCGCGATCGATCAGGCGGCTCTTGCCTTCGCTGACCAGGCGCGCCTGGCCGTGCGCCATCAACCGGGCGAGGGCGTCGAGCGAATGCTCGGCCACCTTCTGCCCGCGCGGATTGACGAACAGCGCGTTGTCGGTGATCAGGCTGTACCAGGACAGGCGCTGGCGACGGAGGTCGCCCTGCTGGTTGGTGGTGAATTCGAACCAGGTGCCGAACGGCAGCGTGCGCAGCTGGCGGTAGTAGTCCTCCTCGGCCGGGCTGCGCGCCAGCGGCGCCTCGCGCCGGTGTTCGGCACCGTCGGCCTGCTCGCCCAGCCGTGACCGCGCGCGGATGCGCGCGGTCAGTTCGGTGCGCGAGCTGGTGTCGTCTTCGCCGCCCGGGGTCGACAGTCGCCGGGCGATCGCCGATGCCTCGTCCTGGTGGTAGCCGACCTGCAGCAGCGCCGCTTCGACCTGCTGGCCGAGCTGGCTGTCGCTGTCGGCGCTGCCGGGCGGCTGGCACGTGACCTCGGCGATGCGCGCGGTTTCCTGCTGGCGCGCGTGCCATTGTTCGGAACCCTCACCGCTGCGCAGCAGGGTCAGGGTGAGGACGTCGGACCAGGCCTGCTTGAGCAGTGACTGCACGAAGCGGGGCGGGGCGGCCTGCATGCACAGCTGCTCGATGCTGGCACTGGCCTGCTGCTTGGCCGATTCCAACCGCTCCTTGCCGCGCGCAGCCTCGACATGGCGGCGCTCGGCCAGTTCGGCCTTGTGCGCCAGCGCGCGGAAATGCTGCTGGATTTCGTCATTGGCGGCGTCGAAAACCGCCGCGTCACCCTGGTAGTCGGTGACCACCTTGTCCACCGCGCGGTCGAGCTTCTGTACCAGCTGCGGGTCGACATCCTCTTCGCCGAGCCAGTTGGCGCCCGCTTCGGCCACCGCGTTGAGCAGTTCGCGCGCCGGGTGCTGGTCGCGGACGAAGAAGGCCGGGTCGGACAACGCCGCGCGCGCCACCGGTACCTGCAGGCGGGTCAGCAGGTCCACCGCGGCCGCGTCGGGGCGGACCTCGCGGTGGATCTGGCCGTACAGCATGTCCAGCAGGTCGAAGGTATCGGTGTCCTTGACGGTCAGACTGGCCTGCGGGCCGTGGTCGGCGCGCACCTGCGCCAGCAGCGCGTTGTGCAGGTCGGCCATGCTGCGGCGCATGCCGGCGGTCTGCGCCTGCAGCTTGGCCAGGGTGGCGTGGACGGTGCCGCTGTCGATGGCGACGGCCGGCGGCGCCGGCGAAG
>NZ_CAUQPH010000038.1:0-30307 GCF_963519925.1 uncultured Stenotrophomonas sp.
CGCCACCGGCACCACCGTCCCGGCCGCCAAGGGGCCGCCGCCGGCATTGCCGCTGCGCCCCGGCTGGCTGCTGGCCACGCCGCAGCCGCTGTACGACCCGGACCTGCGCATCCTGTCCGGGCCGGAACGGATCGAATCGGGGTGGTGGGACGAAGACGATGTGCGCCGCGACTATTACGTGGTGGAAACCGCGCTGGGCCAGCGTGGCTGGGCCTATACCGCCGCCGGCGCGCGGCATGGACCGTTCATGCTGCACGGCTGGTTCGCATGAGCAGCGCCCTGCCCGACTACGCCGAACTGCATTGCCTGTCGGCCTTCAGTTTCCAGCGCGGCGCCTCGATCGCCGACGAACTGTTCGCGCGGGCGAAGGAACAGGGCTACCGCGCCCTGGCGATCACCGATGAGTGTTCGCTGGCCGGCATCGTGCGCGCCTGGCAGGCGGCGAAGAAGCACCAGCTGGCACTGATCATCGGCGCCGAATTCCAGATCGAAAACGGCCCCAAGGTCGTGCTCCTGTGCACCGACCTGGCCGGCTATGCCGGGCTGTGCCAGCTGATCACCACCTGCCGCCGGCGCGCCGCCAAGGGCCAGTACCGCTGCCTGCGTGGAGACTTCGATGCCCTGCCCGAAGGACTGCTGTGCCTGTGGGCCGACCGCGCGCCCGCCGCCACCGATGCCGCCTGGCTGCAGGCGCGGTTTCCGCACCGGCTGTGGCTGGCGCTGGAGCTGCACCGCGAAGCGGACGATGTGCAGCGGCTGGAAGCCGCGCTGGAATTCGGTTACGAACACGACGTGCCGGTGGTCGCCAGCGGCGACGTGCACATGCACGTGCGCCGCCGCCGTGCGTTGCAGGACACGCTCACCGCGATCCGCCGGCACTGCACCATCGCCGACGCCGGCTGGCATCTGTTCCCCAATGGCGAACGCCACCTGCGCACCCGCCAGGCGCTGGCCGCGCTGTACCCGCCGGAGCTGCTGGAGGAAACCCTGCGCGTGGCCGAACGCTGCCGGTTCGACCTGGCGCAGCTGCAGTACACCTACCCGCGCGAACTGGTGCCCGACGGCCATGACCCGGCCAGCTGGCTGCGCGCGCTGGTGGAAGAAGGCATGCGCTGGCGCTGGCCCGAAGGCGCCACCGACGCGCAGCGCCGGCAGATCGAGCACGAACTGCGCCTGATCCACCTCAAGCAGTACGAGTCGTACTTCCTCACCGTGCACGACATCGTGCGCTTCGCCCGCAGCCAGCAGATCCTGTGCCAAGGGCGGGGCTCGGCGGCCAATTCGTCGGTGTGCTTCGTGCTGGGCGTGACCGAGATCGACCCCAGCCACATGGAACTGCTGTTCGAGCGTTTCATTTCCGAAGAGCGCGACGAACCGCCGGACATCGACATCGATTTCGAACACGAACGGCGCGAGGAAGTGCTGCAGTACGTGTTCAACCGCTACGGCCGCGAACGCGCCGCGCTCACCGCCGTGGCGATCAGCTACCGCGGCCGCAGCGCGGTGCGCGACGTCGCCCGCGTGCTGGGCCTGCCGCCGGACCAGGTCAACGAACTGGCCGCCTGCCTGGACCGCTGGAGCAGCCACGAACCGCTGCCCGAGGCGCTGCGCGAACGCGGCTTCGACCCGGACACCCCGCTGATGCGGCGGGTGGTGTCGCTGACCGCCGAACTGGTGGATTTCCCACGCCACCTGTCCCAGCACCCCGGCGGCTTCGTGATTTCCGAACATCCACTGTCGACACTGGTGCCGGTGGAGAACGCGGCCATGGCCGAACGCACCGTGATCCAGTGGGACAAGGACGACCTGGATGCCACCGGGCTGATGAAGGTGGACTGCCTGGCCCTGGGCATGCTCACCGCCGTGCGCAAATGCCTGGCGATGCTGTACGAGCAGGGGGTGCGCGGCGCCGACGGGCAGCCGTTGAGCATGGCCCGCCTGCCCGCCGGCGATGGCCCCACCTACGACATGATCTGCCGCGCCGACACGCTGGGCGTGTTCCAGATCGAATCGCGCGCGCAGATGGCCATGCTGCCGCGCATGCAGCCACGCTGCTTCTACGACCTGGTGATCGAAGTGGCGATCGTGCGTCCCGGGCCGATCCAGGGCGACATGGTCCACCCCTACCTCAACCGCCGCAAACGCCTCAAGGAAGAAGGCATCGAAGAGATCGACTACCCGCCGGAACTGGAGAAGGTGTTCAAACGCACCTTGGGCGTGCCGCTGTTCCAGGAACAGGTGATGCAGCTGGCCGTGGCCGCGGCCGGCTTCAGCCCCGGCGAAGCCGACGCCCTGCGGCGCTCGATGGCCGCCTGGAAGCGCCACGGTGGCCTGGAACCGCATCGCGACAAACTGCTCGCCGGCATGGCCGCGCGTGGCTACAGCCGCGACTACGGCGAGCGCCTGTTCGAGCAGATCAAGGGCTTCGGCAGCTATGGCTTCCCGGAAAGCCACGCCGCCAGCTTCGCGCTGATCACCTATGTGAGCTGCTGGCTGAAGTGCCACCACCCGTCCGCGTTCGCCGCCAGCCTGGTCAACAGCCAGCCGCTGGGCTTCTACACCCCGGACCAGATCCTGCAGGATGCGCGTCGCCACGGGGTGCCGGTGCTGCCGGTGGACGTGCGCCACAGCGCGTGGAACTGCACCCTGGTGCCGGCCACGCAGGCGGGCGCCCTGCCTGGCATCCGGCTGGGCCTGCGCATGGTCGATGGCTTCAGCGAAGACGTGGCCGACGCGCTGGTGCAGGCCCGCACCCGGCATGCCTTCGACAGCGTGGCCGACCTCAGCCAGCGTGCACGCCTGGACCGCCGCCACCAGGGCCTGCTGGCCGACGCCGGTGCGCTCAAGGGCCTGAGCGGGCATCGCCATCGCGCGCGCTGGGATGTGTCGGGCGTGGAAAAACCGCTGCCGCTGTTCGAGGCCGTGCGTGCCACGGTCGAAGCGGACGTGGCATTGCCCGCACCCAGCGCCTTCGAGGACATGCAGGCGGACTACAACAGCACCGGCACCACCTTGGGCCAGCATATGGTGTCGTTCATCCGCGCCGACCTGCAGGCGCGGCGCTGCCAGCGCTCCGACCAGCTGGCGCAGTTGCCGCATGGGCGCAGCGTGCGTTTCGCCGGGCTGGTGCGCATGCGCCAGCGCCCGCAGACCGCCAGCGGGGTCACCTTCCTCACCCTGGAAGACGAGTGCGGCATGGTCAACGCGGTGGTCTGGCGCAGGACCGCAGACCGCCAGCACCGCGTGCTGGTGGAAGCCCGGCTGATGCAGATCGATGGCCGGCTGGAGCGCGTCGACGGCGTGCAGCACCTGATCGTGCAGCGCATGCACAACCTGGACACGCTGATCGACGGCGTGCGCACCCACAGCCGCGATTTCCATTGAGGCGCTGCCATCCCGTGCTGCGGTTGCCGGGCAGCGCCCGGCACTACCTGTTGGCCGGCGGTGCGGTGCGCTCTGTTGGTAGAGCGGGGCTCTGCCCCCGCTGCTTTGTGACCGGATTCACGCCGAGCACAGATACAGATTTCCCTGACTGGTGTCGCAAACACCCCTTCGGCTATCGTCGCAGCCATCCAAGGATCCGGAACCGGTCATGTCGCGCGCACTCACCCTCACCACCCTGGCCGTGTCCAGCCTGGCCCTGCTGGTCTCCGGCTACACCGCCGTGCGGCTGCATCAGAGCCAGTCCGACCAGCGTGTCATCACCGCACGCGGCCTGGTCATCCAGGACGGCCGTGGCCAGGCCCGGCTGATCCTGGGTGCGCCACTGCCCGACCCGCTCAGCAAGGGCGTGCCGCAGGGCCCGCGCGCGTCGCCGTTGTCCGGCCTGGTCCTGCTGGGCGCCGACGGTTCCCAGCGCGGCAGCTACGGCACCGCCGACGTGGGCGACGAAGCCTCGCTCACACTGGACGACGCCAAGGGCACCACCGAGGTGTTCAAGATCACCGCCAACCCCGACCGCGGCGCCACCCTGGTGATCAAGCACCAGAACAGCACCGGCGCCATGCTGACCTCATGGCAGGGCAAGCCGGAGCTGATTTTCCTCAACGACAACGGGCAGTCGCATTACATCCGCCCGGGAACCGCTGCCGCGCCCTGATGCTGCCGCGCTGCGCGCGGCGATCCGGCCAACGGCCGGGGCTACGAATTGTTACGGGCCCATTGGGATCGGGACCAATCGATCGTGGGCTTCGGGTACTGGTCGCGCCTGCCGTTGACCGACCCGCGCGGACGGCGATCCGGCCAACGGCCGGGGTTACGAATTGTTACGGGCCCATCGGGATCGGGATCAATCAACCGTAGGCTTCGGCTACCGGTAGCGCCGGCCGTTGGCCGGCCCACGCGGGCTGCGCTGGGCACGAAATGTTGCGGACCCATTTCGCCTGCCCATGCGAAAATGCAGCCGTGCCTGTTCCGGAACACGCCATGTCCATCGCCGCTCCCGCCTGGCCCCAGGCCACCACCGTCGAAGATTTCCGCCACAACCTGGCCGCGGTGCATGCGCGCATCGCCGCCGCCTGCGCGCGCGCCGGACGCGATCCTGGCAGCGTGCGCCTGCTGCCGGTCAGCAAAACCGTCGACGAAGCACGCCTGCGCCTGGCCGTGGCCGCCGGCTGCGACACGCTGGGCGAGAACAAGGTGCAGGAAGCCAAGCGCAAGGCCGACGCGATGGCCGACCTCGGCATCCGCTGGTCGGTGATCGGCCATCTGCAGACCAACAAGGCCCGCGATGTGGCCCGCTTCGCCAGCGAGTTCCAGGCGCTGGACAGCCTGCGCGTCGCGCAGGCACTCGACCAGCGGCTGGCGCAGGAAGGCCGCACGCTGGAGGTGTTCGTGCAGGTCAATACCTCCGGCGAAGCCAGCAAGTACGGGCTGGACCCGATCGCGGTGCCGGACTTCGTCCAGCAGCTGCCCGCCTTCACCCAGCTGCGCGTGCGCGGCCTGATGACGCTGGCGCTGTTTTCCGCCGATCCCGAACAGGTCCGCCCCTGCTTCGTGCGCCTGCGCGAACTGCGCGACCGCCTGCGCCCGACGCTGCCGGCCGGGATCGCGCTCGATGAACTGTCGATGGGCATGTCCGGGGATTTCGAGATCGCCATCGAAGAAGGCGCCACCGTGGTGCGGGTGGGCCAGGCGATTTTTGGCGCGCGGAGTACGCCGGATAGCCAGTATTGGCCGGGGGGCGCTGGCTGATCGGGCACCGCGCAGCCACGCAGGGCGTGGCTCTACGAAAGGGTGGCCATGTGGGTGGCGTGTTCGCGTGCCTGCGCGTGCAACCACTCACGGAACGCCAGGAAGCCGCGGTGCGTGGACGAGCGCGACGGGTACACCAGCCAATGCGACCAGCGCGTCTTCAACCGATGCGGCGACAAGGCGATCAACTGCCCTGAATCCAGCAGCAGCCGCGCCCGCGTCACCCGTCCCAGCGCCACCCCGAAGCCATCCAGCGCCGCGCGATGGTGCGACTCGGAATCGTTGAACATCGCCACGTAACGCGACGGCGCAGCGTCGCCCACCAGCGCCAGCCAACGGTTCCATTCGCCATCCGGATCGCCCAGCAGCGGCCACTGCGACAACGGGCATGCATCCACACCGCCCATCCGCTCCACCAGCGCCGGGCTGGCCATCGGCACCAGCCACTCGTCGAACAGCGGTTCGGCATGCAGGCCTGGCCACTGCCCTGCCCCCACCCGCAGCGCCGCATCGAACTGCAATTGCCGCTCGAAATCGATCAGGCGCTCGCTGGATTCCAGGTTGAATTCAATCTCCGGGTGCGCGGCCATGAACGAGCCCAGCTTGGGTACCAGCCAGTTCGACGCCATCGACGGCAGCGCGCTGACCGACAGCACCCGGTCGTGGCGCGCCGCGAACGGCTGCAATGCCTGCGCGATCGCATCCAGGTGCGGGCCCACCTGTTCCAGCAGGCGCTGGCCCTCCGGCGTCGGCTTGACCCCGCGCGGCTGCCGCTGCAGCAGGGCATAGCCCAACCGCTCCTCGAGCTGGCGCATCTGATGGCTGAGCGCGCTGACGGTGAGATTCAATGCGTCGGCCGCCCGGGTCAGGTTGCCCAGGCGCGCGGCGGTGACGAAATTCTGCAGGGGCTGAAGCGGAATCCGGGACATGGCGACTTGAATCCAGCTCAAGTAAAGCTTGCGAAATGCTCGCTTTTACGCCCTGCATCCTGCGCCTATCGTCAATTCCTCTCAAGTGGAGGACGCACATGAACATCTACAGCGGCTTGTTGTTCCTGCACGGGCATATCGCCGACGCAGGGCTGGCCCGGCAGCTGGTCGACGCCAGGGATGCAGAGGACGCGGCCCACACCACCGGCCCGCGCGAATGCGGGCAGGCGGTCGAGGATGACCGGCCCGGCGCGGCTGGGATCTGCCACGCAGGGCGTGGCACTACGTCAGGGTTGCGGGGGTGATGCGGGGAGGATCCGCGGGCGGCCGTCGTACCACTCGCGGGCGCCTTTGAGGTGCCAGCTGCGCTGTTCGCCGTCCAGCTCGATGCCGGCGCCGAACACGCCCCAGCGCACGTACAGGTCGCCGCGCTTCCCGGCCTTGGCCATGTCCAGCCGCGCCCGCAGCGACAGCCGGTCGTTCTCGGCCTTCAGATCGTCCAGCGCCAGGTGGTCGCGGCGCCAGCGCAGTTGCCCGGTCGCCTGCACCTCGCCCGAATCGAGCAGTCCCAGCACCCAGCGCGGGTAGTCGCTGCGCTGGGCGAACACCCCCAGCACCGGGCCCGCGTCGCGCAGGCGCAGGTCGGCCTGGGCGGTGACTTCGTACGGCGCGGCGGCATCGATATGCCCACTGCGCAGCGCCACTTCACCCCACCAGTTCGCATCGCCCGCGCCATCGACCTGGATATTGCGCAGGGTCACGGTACTTCCACCGAGGTCGAACTGGCGGTTGTCCAGGTCGGCCCGCTGCAGCCGCGCCTGTACCTGCGCATCACCGCTCAGCGCCATGCCGGCCACCTGCATGCGGGCGCCTCGGCCACGCAGGTCGGCGCGGCCCTGCCCAACCCGGCCAGAGGTATCGAGTTCGACATCGCCGCTGAGCAGGCCGGTGCCGCCCAGCAGGCGTACGTTGTTGCCGCCCACGTAGCGGTTGTAGGCGGTCAGGTCCGGCACGCGCGCATCGCTGAAGCGCAGGCGCGCGCGCATGCCATCGCGCAGCTGCTGCAGGCGCGCGTCGCCGCGCAGGGTCAGCGCCATCGCCTTGCCATCGAACAGCACCGTCTTCGGCGCATCCACCGGCGCGGCGCGGAACTGCGGAATGGCCACCTGCAGTTCGGCCTGCGGTGGCGCGTCCTCCACGATGCGGCCCACTGCACTGGCCTCACCCTGCATGCGCACCCCGGCCACCTCGGACACCGCCACCACCTTCGGCACGTCCACGCGACTGCCGGGCGCCAGCGCGCCGTCCACGATCTTCAGATCGCCCTCGAGCAGGCCACCGCCATCCAGCCGGAACCACGGCTTGCGCACGAACAGGTCGGCGATCCAGTTCAACGAATCGAAGCGCCACGCACCCTTCACCTGACCGGACAGGCGTGGCAGCAGTTCCGCCGGCGCCTCGAACGGAATCCGTCGCCCGCTCACGCGCAGGTCGGCATGCAGCTCGCTGCCGGTGTCCGGATCACGCGGCAGCCGCGCCTGCACGCGGATGTCCTGGGCCACGTCCAGCTGCAGCGACAGCAGCCCGCGGTCGGGCGCATGCACGCCGGCATGCACCGGCACCCGCCACACCAGCCGGCTGCCGGGCTGCAGCAGGCCCCGGTCCATGGTCAGCGTCGCGTTGAGCCGTGCTTCGGCCGGCATGCTGCCCACCTTGACGTGCGGGCCGGAGGTGTCGATGTTGATCGCCTGGCTGCGTCCGTCCATCTGCAGCTCGGCGAAGGTAATGCCGAGCTTGCGCAGGCCGGGCGCCTCATCGCGGTAATGCCGCGGGTAGTGGAAGCGCGACGCGATATGCGCTTCATCAAGCAGCGTCATCCCGTCATAGCTGATCGTGGCCTGCTCGAAGCCGGCGGTGGAATCGAACAGTTCCGACGGACCGCCCTTGGTCTGCTTCTGGAAGCCCACGGTGCCGTGGCCTTGGCCGACGATCAGCAGCTTGCCAAAGCGCCCGCTGCGGATGCTGTCGCTGTGGATCGCATCCAGCCGGATGTTCCAGCCACGATCGCCGCGCGGTGGCGGCGGAATCGCCTTTTCCACGCGCTCGATCTCCGATTCGACGCCGGTCGCGTCGATGCTCGGGATGCGCACCTCGCGCTTGAACAGGTGCACCAGCGAAATCCACGCACTGGCCCGGTCCGCGCGGAAAACGTAGACCGTGTGGTTGGCTTGGCCACGGATGCGGATGTTCCAGACGAACGCATGCCCGGGCATCAGGGTCAGCGCCGGCCCGGTTTCCAGAGTGAACTTTTCAGGCTTGCGATTGGTGACCGCATTGAACAGCGGCGTGTTGAGGAACACATTGCCCGCCAGCAGGTACAGCGCGTACAGGGCCAGCAACGAGAACAACGCCACGCGCCATGGCCGCGGCCAGCGCCGGACGCGCTCGGGAATCAAGGGCATGGAAATCTGCGAGGTAACGGAATGACACCGCCACTATCGACAACCGCGCGCCGGAGCCGCGTGAAGACGCATTCCCGCCACGCTCAACCGACGCGTCGCTCCGGGTCCCACGCCATCAGCCTCGCCAGCAACCCGTCGAGATCATCGACCCGGTAATTGATCATGAAGGGCGCGGGTTCTTCTCCCATCTGAGGGGAACGCGCGCTGCGGCAGACGCGGCTGCCGGTGGGGCCGTGACATCCGCTTTTCCATCGCGAACCGCAAGCCGAGCCCCGTCGCGGCCGGTAGGTCCCTGGCAAAGTAAAGGAGGAGGTGGCGGCCGCAGGCCGACGCCGGGGGACATTTGCATAGGGGCCTGCCGGCCGCGGCGGGGCCCCCCACGCTCGCGATGAGCCTGATCGAAGACGGCAGGCCGCTGCGCTGGCCTGCCGTGCTCACCTCACCCGGGCAGCTTGGCAACGACCTTGAATTCCACATCGAAGCCGCTGAGCCAGGTCACGCCCACCGCGGTCAGGGCCGGATGCGGTGCCTCGCCCCAGTATTCCAGCGCCACCGGCCACACCTGCTCCAGGATCCGGTCCGGGTCGATCATGAAAACGGTCACGTCGACCACGTCATCGAACGTGCAGCCGGCTTCGGCCAGCACCGCGTTGAGGTTCTCGAACAGCCTGCGCACCTGCGGTTCCAGGCCCGGCTCCGGCGAACCGTCCTCGCGGCTGCCGACCTGGCCGGACACGAACAGCAGGCCATTGGCGCGCACCGCCGGCGAGTACCGGTACTTCGCATACAGGTCCTGCCGACCCGGGGGGAACACGACGTCACGGGTTGCCATTGCTGTCTCCTTGGGGCCGAGGGCCCATGGTGGGTAGGCCACCAAGGTAGGCACTGCCCGATCGCGGATAAACGACCAACCTTGACCATCACTGTTTGTAGAATCCAAACAATCCCCGCTTCCGGAACCTCCCATGGACCGCTTCGATGCCATGCAGGCCTTCGCCCGCGTCGTGGAGACCGGCAGCTTCACCAAGGCCGCGCACACCCTGCACATGAGCCGCACCACCGTGACCCAGCTGGTACAGCAGCTGGAGGCGCGGCTGCGCGTGCGCCTGCTCAACCGGACCACCCGGCAGGTTAACGTCACCGCCGACGGCGCGGCCTACTACGAGCACGTCGCACGGCTGCTGGCCAGCCTGGACGATGCCGAGACCAGCCTTTCCAGTTTCGCCGCCAATCCGCGCGGCCGCCTGCGCGTGGACGTGCCTGCGCCGCTCGCGCGCTTCCTGCTGGTCCCCGCCCTGCCCGGGTTCCATGCCCGCTACCCCGACATCCAGCTCGACCTCGGGGTCAGCGACCGCAACGTGGACCTGATCGATGAGAACGTGGACTGCGTGATCCGCGGCGGCGAACTCACGGACCCCTCGCTGGTGGCGCGGCGCATCGGCGACCTGCAGGCCGGGCTTTACGCCGCACCCGCCTACCTCGACGCGCTGGGCGTGCCGGAGCATCCGCAGGCACTGGAAGCCGAGCCGCATCGCATCGTCGGCTACCGGGGCTCACGCAAGGCCGGCGTCATGCCTTACATCCTGCACAGCGGCGACGAAATAACCACCGTGCACGGCCGCTACGTCCTGGCGGTGGACGACGGCAACGCCTACCTCGCCGCCGGCGTCGCCGGCCTGGGCGTGCTCTGGCTGCCGGAGTACGTGGCCGCCGCGCATGCCGAACGCGGCGAACTGGTGCGCGTCCTCACCGACTGGACGGTGGACCCAATGCCACTGCACATCGCCTTCCGCCCCAACCGCCACGTCAGCGCCAAGCTGCGTGTGTTCGTCGACTGGGTCGCGGCGCTGATGGCCGTCCACGTGCCTGTAACCACGCGCCCTTGATCGCCATAGGGGGAGGCAGCCGATTATCTCCGCACATGACAGGTATTAACTCCGGCCGCAAGTGCAGCAGGTTTTCCGGTCACCCACTGGCGAGGTGGATTCAGCTAGGCTAATCTCGCCCGGTCCCGGAACTTTCCGGAACGGATCCTGGGGGAGGATCGACCCGTCGCGGGGGCGGCAGGTTCTGCACGGCCATGCGTGGCGGACTCTCCCGGGCCAACATTATCCAGGGGGATATCTGATGAAGCGTTTGGCTTTCCGTCGTTGGTGCATGGGTATTGTCGTCGCTGCCGCGCTGAGTGGCTGCGCCAGCCTGCCACCACAGCAGTCCTATAACCGCGATGCCACTCCGCCGATCAAGACCATCGTGGTCCTGCCGGCCCAGCCCTATCAGGTCGACGTGCTGATGATGAACCACCCCGGCGCCAGCATCGGCGGCCTGGTGGGCGGCATCGTGGTCGCTACCGACATGGCCAACAAGCGCGGCAAGCTGCAGGCGGCATTCGCCTCCGCGCAGTTCGACCCCGGCGTGTACTTCAAGCAGAGCCTGACCCAGCGCATGGGCGAGCGCGGTTACACCCTGATCTGGCCGGCTGCCCTGGTCGACGGCCCCAATGCGAAAACCCAGCGCGGCAGCTTCGGGCTGCGCAAGCAGTACGCCAGCACCACGCAGGCCGATGCCCAGCTCGACCTCAACATGGACTTCGTCGGGTACGCCGCCGCCGGTGCGGGCGACAACGCGCCGTACCGTCCGACCCTGAAGGTCGCCGCGCGCCTGGTCAGCCGCGATGGCAAGCAGAACTACTTCACCGACGTGGTGGCCTACAACAACGTGCAGAACCAGGCCAAGGTGATCACCCTGGAACCGGAACCGCGGCGCTTTGCCTATGCCGATTTCGACGAACTGGAAGCGGCCGGCGTCGATACCGTGGAGGGCATCAAGCTCGCCATCGACCGCACCAGCGACGCCCTGGTCCAGCAGCTGTGAAGCCAGGCGCCCGCGTCGCGCTGCTGGCCTGCGTCGTCGCGGCGCTGCCCGCCTGCGGCCACCAGGTCTACCGCGCAGCGGCCCCGGACATCCAGTCCGGTTGCGTGGGTGGGCTGGCCGAACTGGCCAGCCATCCACTCACCTATCTGGCGCCGAAAGAGAAGGCCCGCACCCGCCGCCTCGAGTTTGCCGAGGTGGCGGCCTGCGTGACCCTCGACGGGGCGGCGATGCCGGTGGCGCTGTACCGGTTGGATGGACTGCAGGGCCAGACCGAGATCGACATCCGTGTCTCGCTTTCCGAGGGCGGCACCTTCGCTGCCAGCGCCGAGCTGCTCGATGCCGGCTTCCATCCCGTGAAGCAGCACCCCTTCACCGCGTTCGTCCGCCGCAGCAACGAGTACTCGTTGAGCGTGTTCATCGATCGCGCCCGTCCCGGCGCACCTGCCTACCTGCTGCTGCGCCCAGACCCGACCCAGGTAGGCAAGGACGACAGGACGATCACCTCGCAGTCCACCGCCCTGTACGGTCCAGGCGGCGCCTCGATCTACTTCGGCAAGGAAGTCACCCGCCTGCGCCCGCTGCTGGCGGCCGGCCAGCTGCAGGTGGTTCCTTACCCGGCGCAGCGTGCCGGTTTCGAAGCAAACGGCAACGCACGCGAGTGATCCACCCCGCGTAGCGCCATCCCGGGAGGGAGCTAGCGGCTACCTGCATTGCGTGGAGCAGCCTCGATCAGGGTGATCACCAGGGTGTCGCCCTTGCAGGTGTTGACGTCGCGGTACAGGGCTCTGCGTCCGTTGCGGAACTGCAGGCGCAGGTCGAAGCGGCAGCCGGTGTCGCCCAGGCGCACAGTCGTGCTGCCGCCGCCACCGTCGATGGCATCGATCGGTCGTTGCTCGAACGCATCGCTGCCTGCAGCGGCCACCTCCAGGGTGGTGATGCTGTCGTGGGCACGGTTGAGCAGGGTGAGATAGCGCGGCGCGGCCGCGTGCGTGGCGCTGGCGAGCAGCAGGCTGGACAGGACGGCAAGGCGGACAGGGAACATGGCGGCGTCTCCGGCGGTTGGGGTTCGCTGCCATCTGGCCGTGCCCGGGCACGCGCCCGCCACCGATCCGGGACCAATCGTCGTCCCGGCAGGACCAATCGTAATGGGGGATCATGGCGCTTTCCGGGCAGCCGCCCGCACGCCTAAGATGACCCTGCCCCGCCGTGCCGGGCGCTTCGGATACCGGCCATGAACGTTCGTCTTGGCAGCACTTCGATCGGCCTGACCCGCTACCTGCTGCTGTGGAGCGCCGTGGTGCTGGTATTTGCCGTGCAGCACTCGCTCAGTGACGGGCTGCACGGCGACAGCTGGCCGTTCCTCGTGCACCTGCGCTGGGCGATGATCCAGTGGCTCACCTGGGCCGCGCTGGCGCCGCTGGTATTCCGGCTGGCCGAGCGCTATCCGATCGACCCCTCCCGCCGCCTGCTCGGCCTGGGCCGGCAGATCCTGGCCAGCCTGGCGGTCACCTTCGGCGCCATGCTGATCGGTGCACTGGCCTCCACCCTGTTCGAGCCCAGCGGCTTCCTTGAACAGCTGGGCTACTTCCTGGCCCAGCACTTCGCCATCGGCCTGCTCACCTACTGGGCCCTGTTCGCACTGCAGCAGGCCCTGCACTTCCAGGCCGAGAAGGCACGCCGCGAAGTGGTGGCCAGCCGGCTGGCCACCGAACTGGCACAATCGCGGCTGCTGGCCCTGAAGTCGCAGTTGCAGCCGCATTTCCTGTTCAACACGCTGCACGCGATCATCACCCTGCTCGACGAAGACACGGTCTCGGCCGAGGACATGCTGCTGCGGCTGAGCGAGCTGCTGCGCGCCTTCCTCGAAGACTACGACGGCCAGGAGATTCCGCTCCGCCAGGAACTGGACCTGATCGAACTGTACCTGGGCATCCAGCGCATCCGCTTCAAGGACCGTCTCACCACGCGTACCTACATCGCCCCGGACACGCTCGACTGCGCCGTGCCCAGCCTGCTGCTGCAGCCGCTGGTGGAAAATGCGGTGCGCCACGGGATCGGGCAGCGCGTCGGCAGCGATGTGATCGAAATCGAAACTCGCCGCGACGGCGATGTGCTGTGCATTGAAGTTCGCAACCGCAACAGCACCCTCGACGCCACGCCCGGCGCACCGGCAGGGCACGGCATCGGCATGTCCAACACGCGGCTGCGCCTGAAGGAACTCTACGGCGATGCCGCCGACGTACGGCTGGACATGACCTGGCCCGAAGGCGTCGCCTGCCGCGTGCGGCTGCCGTTCCGCGAACTCGGCGCACTGGACGATGAGCCCGAATTCCACGCCGGGGCCGCACCCGCATGAGCATCACGGTACTGGTGGTGGACGATGAGCCAATCGCCCGGCGCGCGATCGTGCGCCTGCTTACCGAAGACCCGGCGCTGGAACTGCTGGGCGAATGCGGCGACGGCGTGTCGGCGGTAAAGGCGATACGCGACCGATCACCGGACCTGGTGTTCCTGGACATCCATATGCCGGCAATCACCGGACTGGACGTAGTAGCGACCATCGGCGCCGAGCGCATGCCGGCCACCGTGTTCGTCACCGCGTATGAGCAGTACGCGGTAAAGGCCTTCGAAGCCAACGCCGTGGACTACCTGGTCAAACCCTTCAGCCGCGAGCGCTTCGCCGCCACCCTGCAGCGTGTACGCCAGCGGCTGGCACAACCAACCGGCAGCAGCGCACAGGCGACCACGCAGATCCTGCAGGCACTGGACGCACTGCGCCAGCGCGAGGCCTACCTGCAGCGCATCCCGGTGCGGGTGGATGAACACGTCGTGCTGATCGACGTGGACGACATCATCTGGGTCAAGGCCGCGCGCAACACCGTGGAAATCCACCTCGCCAGCGGCATGCACGAACACCGCGGCACCATGGCCGCCCTCGCCGCGCGACTGGACCCGCGCCATTTCGCGCGGGTCCACCGCTCCGCCATCGTCAACATCCGCCGGGTCAAAGCCATCCACCCGTGGTTCAACGGCCACCATGTGGTGACCTTGGACACCGGGCAGCAGCTGCGCATGAGCCGCTACCAGAATGAAGCGTTCCTCAAGCTGGTCTCGACGCGTGCAACCTGACGCTTCTAGCTGCCTGCCTGGGCCACTACCGCCGCACCGGGCTAAGCATCGGCAGATCCCGCTTCCTCATCCACGGGGGGCGCGGAGTCGTCCGGCCTGGAAGGATTACCCAGGGAAATGGTATTTCCGTCCGAGGATGCCCTGATGACAACCTTCGATTCGTTGCCGTACTGATTGATGTACCCGACCAGACCGTGGTGGTAGCTTTTATTTCCGCACGGCTTGCCATTCGAATTGCGGATGCGGCCAACATCTGCCGCGCCCGGCCGCTCTCCAACAAAGAAGGTCGCATAGTAGCCACACGAGTGGTATGTCACCAGCCGTCTGTGCAGCACCTTGAAAGCTGCCTGCTCCATCCGGAACGACCCCTTTATCCAGGCGTAATGGCAGATGTCAGCGTTTTCGCTGTAGTGAATCGAGTCAACGATCTTCAACGCTGTATTATCCTTGTCGTTGAAGTACACGTAATACAGGTCGACATCGAGGGGACCGCTGTTGTGCGCATCTCTGGGGCTGGTGATGGCAAATTTGTCCCAGCCGATCGCAACCGGTTGCCGCGCATCGACGAGCAACCAGCTGTCGAACTTCCCGGGCGGTGGGTTCGGAGTATTGGTCGCGAATATGACTTTTCCCGGCGACCTGCACCGAACGGCGAGCTTGTACGTGCCTACCTTGTTTGCGCTGACATACTGCTTGACTACCTGGGCTTGCCTGGTGTCCTCAGGTGGCAAGAGTCCATCATCGCTGGATCCGGCCCATTCCGTGGCATTCGCCGTGGTCCAGTTGTAGATGAACCGGGAATCCTGCACCCCCGAGCGGCCCAGGTCCGTCGGGAACACATCGATGTTGTCGTACAGGCATAGATACAGGTAAAGGCCGGCGTGATTTACATCCACCACGACCCCGTCCTCATCACGCGCCACGATCGTTATCTGGACCGGAATCTGTTGGCGCCCGTTGGCATAGACCGGACACCGGACCTTGTCCATCCCTTGGCAGGTCAGCTCGAACCTGGTCAGGTGAGTCCACGGCTTGTTCGATTTCGGCCCGTCGCTGCTGAGCTCCGGTTGATTGACCACGATCCCGTCCCCTTCAAACCCATCGCTGCTCATCGTCATTCACTCCCATGTTGGACAACCTGCGGTCAGGACGCATCGACCAGCTGGATCGCAAGCATGGGAGGCACGCACGACGGATCGGCACACCGGCCCCAAGGGCTGCACCGAACAGAAATCCACGCACAGGACACGGCAACGCAAAGCCGGTTGAGCGCAGCTCACTGCTCGCGATTCACCCCCGTGAGGCCCCACCATAATCCGGGAAGTGTTATCCGGGCGTAGAGCCGGGCTCTGCCCGGCTGCCCACCCCCTGTCGGACATCCCGGCCGGGCAGCGCCCGGCGTTACGGTGCCCGATACAGGCAAACCTGGCGTTACTTCGCTGCGCCGGATCAGTCCCCCGGGGCAGTCATGACGACGCGACCACCATTTGCACGGCGCCGGATCCACCGGCGCCGCTATAACGGCGCCCATCCTGGTTCTGAGACGGGTACCGATATACAGATCAATAGACTTCATATCGCCCTGTCAGGGCGCAGCATCTACTGCTGGCGCGCTGACCTATTCGCCGATCTCGTCCTCGATCGTCTCGTCATCTTTGCTGTTCGGATCTCGCAGGTGCAATGTATTCCCGTTGGAAGATCCCTTGATCATGACTTTGCTTTCATTTCCATATTGGTCGATGTATCCCATCACACGTGGATCGGAATGAAAACTTCCGCATGGACGCGTATCCGTGACGCGTGCCGCGGTTGCCTGCCCCGCGCGCGAATTGACATAGAAGTTGAGATAGTTGCTGGGATCTGCACATGAACGATGCCGCACCATCCTGCGCTCATTTGCCCGATAGGTGACGTGGTGGATTTGCTTGCCGCCCTTGTTCCAAGAGTAATGCGGCATGTCGTTGACGGGGAATCCATAGCTGACGCTATCCACGATCCTGAGATTAGCGTCCTTGAAATAAATGTAGTATAGATCAAGGTCCCATTTACTATTGTTGTAGGCGTCCTCGCGCGACATTCCAAACTCTTCCCAGCGAATCGGAACCGGCTCCCGCGCATCGATGAGCAGCCAGCTATCGAACTTTCCCTCCGGCGGGTTTGGCGTGTTTGTTACGAATATTACCTTGTCAGGCGACCTGCAGCGGACAGCGAGTTTGTAGGTGCCGACCTTCTTTGCGGTAACGAACTGTCTGACGTATTGAACCCGCTCATCCTCTTCGAATGCACCTACCATTCCCGCGCTCGCCTCTACGCCGGTAGAGGCGCTTTGAACAGTCCCGTCATAGACGAATCGCCGGTCCTCCGTAGCCGTACGCCCCAGCTCGGTAGGAAACACATCAATGTCGTCATATTTACACAGATAGAGATACAGACCAGCATGGTTGACGTCCACGATTACGCCGTCCTCGTCGCGAGCTTCGACATTGATCTGTATCGGGACCTGCTGCCTACCGTTGGCGTAGACCGTGCAGCGCACCTTGTCGTACCCCTGGCAGGTTAGCTGGAACTTGCTCAGGTATTTCCAGGGCTTGTTCGATTTTGGCCCGTCCTCGCTCAGGGACGGTTGGCTCACTACGATATTGAAGCCTTCGAGGCTATCGCTGCTCATCGTCATTCACTCCCATGTTGGACAACCTGCGGTCAGGACTCATCGACCAACTGGATCGCAAGCATGGGAGACATGCACGACGAATCGGCACACCGGCCCCGAAGGCTGCACCGAACAGAAATCCACGCATGGGACACGGCAACGCAAGGCCCGTTGAGCGCAGCTCACTGCTCGCGATTCACCCCCGTGAGGCTTCAACATAATCCGGGAAGTGTTATCCCGGCGTAGAGCCCGGCTCTGCCCGGCTGCCGACCATGTTGGACGTCCCGGCCGGGCAGAGCCCGGCGCTACAAATGGGATCGGATGTTTCAGATGGGCAGGGCCCGGCGCCAGGGTGACGGATGTGACGGACGTCCCCGCGTCACAACCCGCGTTCGTCGCTGCGCAAGGTCAGCACTTCCACACCGGTGTCGGTAACCAGCACCGTGTGCTCCGCCTGCGCCGACAGCTTTCCGTCGCGCGTGGTCACAGTCCAGCCATCCTCACTCATGTCGATCGCCGCCCGCCCCTGGTTGATCATCGGCTCGATGGTGAAGGTCATGCCGGCTTCGAGCTCCACGCCGGTGCCGCGCTTTCCGTAATGCAGCACCTGCGGCTCTTCGTGCATCTCGCGGCCAATGCCATGCCCGCAGAACTCGCGCACCACGCTGTACCCATGCGCCTTGGCATGTTGCTGGATGGCAAAGCCCACATCGCCCAGCGTCGCGCCGGGGCGCACCAGGGCAATGCCCTTCCACATCGC
Organism: uncultured Stenotrophomonas sp.; assembly: GCF_963519925.1. NCBI lineage: Bacteria > Pseudomonadati > Pseudomonadota > Gammaproteobacteria > Lysobacterales > Lysobacteraceae > Stenotrophomonas > uncultured Stenotrophomonas sp. Next base: position 17,998 of record NZ_CAUQPH010000038.1, read on the forward strand.
TTCGCGGGTCACCCGCACCAGACGCTTCGCCTGGAAATCGACCTCGCCGATCAGGTAGGTCTTGCTGGAATCGGCAATGAAACCATCCTTCTCCAGCGTGATGTCCAGATTGACGATACTGCCACTGCGCAGCACGTCGTCTGCCGAAGGGACGCCATGGCACACCACGTTGTCGATGGAACTGTTGAGTACGTAGCCGAACCCATACTGCCCTTTGCTGGCCGGACGCGCGTGCAGCTCATCGACAATGAAGCGTTCTACCCAGTCGTTGACCTGCAGCGTGCTCATGCCTTCCAGTGGCAGTTGGTCCAGCGCCTCGAACACCGAGGCCAGCAAACGTCCGGACGCCCGCATCAGCGCCTGTTCCTCAACCGTCTTGATCACGCGACCGCCACCCGCAGGGCACCGGGATCCACCCCCGCCGCCCGCAGTTCACGGTTCACGATCTCCTGGTAGGACATGCCCGGATTCATCTCGCACAGCATGCCCACCTTGATCCAGAACCCGGCCTGCGCATTGATGGAACGGCCGGAGACGCCGCTGGCGCGGCGCAGGTTGTCGTGCAGTTCGTCATCAATGTTGACGATGCCCATGGGGAGCTCCAGAAAGATCGATATATACGTATCGTATATGAAACGTATCGAACTGTCAGGCCTCTCAGCCCAGCGGCATCAGGTCCAGGCCGGATCCGCGGTGAAATCAATCGTCAACCAGAACTCACTCCCCCGCGCATCCAGGCGCTCGGCAATCTCATCGCGCAGCGCATCCACGCTGCCGATGGTGCCGATCACCGTGTCGGGGTGGCTCAGGATGTGGATCTCGACGAAGCGCATGCGCCCCATCTTGGCGACATGGCTGGTGAAGCCCAGGTAGCCATGCTCGGCGATGAACTGCGTCATCACCGTCTGCACGCGGGCATCCAGGGTGTCGGGCGCCACCTGCAGCACTTCACGCATGGCCTTCCACGCACCGCGCAGGGGCACCGGCAACACCGCCAGGCTGATGATCGCCAGCACCAGCGGATCGAGGAACGGAATCCAGTGCGCGTGGTCGCCGTCTTCCAGCAGCAGCGCCAGGGCAAACGCCAGCACCACGGCGAGGCTCATCATGCCGCTGAGCAGCCACGCCCGTACGTCCAGCCACAGCAGTGGCGAACGCAACCGCGCCGCATGCACGCGCACGAAGGCGGCCATGCCCAGGTTGCTCACGCACAACAGGGTCGCCCACATCAGGGCAGGCCCTGCTCGCACCACGTGCCCGCCGGTGGTCAGGCCGATGATCGAATTGGCCAGCGCATAGATGCACGCCAGCGCCAGGATCGCCCCGCCCAGCGCCTCCACCATCGGTTCCAGGTGCCAGTACCCGTACTGGAAGCGCGGGCTGCCCTCGCGGCCCAACAATCGAAGCACCGCCAATGCCACCAAGGTCAGGGCCACGTCGACCAGGCTGTACACACCGTCGAACAGGATCGCCTGCGACCCCACCAGCAGGCCGCCGATGAAGCCGGTGGCGCTGACCGCCACCGTGACTCCGATTGAAAACTTGAGGATCCGCTGCTCGCGTGCCGTATCCATCGCCTGCCGAAGATCCTGGCCGTGGCTCAGGGCTTCAGCACCTCCACCTTGTAGCTCGGCACATCGCCGTCAAGGTCGATGATAAGCCCGTGCACGTCCGACTCGAAGCCCGGGAAGCGTGCGTTCTGCTCGCGGGCGATGCGCAGCGACTGGATGATCGGCTCGTCGGCGGCACCGAACCGCTCGCCGGGCATGATGGTGGGAATGCCCGGCGGGTACGGCACCAGCATGGTGCCGGCGATGCGTCCGCTGATCGCCTCGATGTCGACCCGCTCGATCTGCCCGCGCACCAGGTGGTCGTAGGCCTCGGCCGGGGTCATTACCGGCTCGGGCAAGTCCACGTACATAGCACGCATCACCTGCGCCACCCCGAAGTCGCGGTTGAACGCATGCAGGGCATCGCACAGATCGCGCAGGCCCCAGCCGGCATACGCAACCGGGTAGTCCGCGGCCAGCTCGGGCAACGCACGGGTCAGTGGCGCATTGCTGTCGTACAGCTCCTTGAAGGCCATCAACTCGGTCACCAGCGTGCTCCACTTGCCCTTGGTGATGCCCATCGAGAACAGGAACAGAACCGAGTACAGGTTGGTCTTCTCCACCGTGATCCCGCGTGTCCACAGGAACTTGCTCAGCACTGCCGCCGGTATTCCGAGCTGGCCCATCTCGCCATTGATCGACAACCCCGGGGTCAACAGGGTGACCTTGATCGGGTCGATCAGCACGTAGTCCTCCACCAGCCCATCGAAGCCGTGCCAGTGCGCGTCCGGCTGCAGGTACCACTCGGCACGTTTGGCCACCATCGGCGCCGGCGCGTCGCCCTTGCCGAGCGCACGCTCCAGCTTGTCCGGCTGCCACACGCTGAACCACCAGTCGTCCCGGCCCAGGTCCTCGCGTACGTGCAGCATGGCGCGACGGAACGCGATCGCCTCATCGTGCATCTCCTGCACCAGCGATTCACCGGCCGCCCCCTCCATCATCTTCGAGGCCACATCGCAGGCGGCAATCACCCCGTAATGCGGGCTGGTGGAGGTGTGCATCATGAAAGCTTCGTTGAAGCGCTCGGCGTCCAGCTCACGGGTCGCGGCATTGCGCACGTGGATCATCGAGGCCTGCGAGAAGGCGGCCAGCAGCTTGTGGGTGGAATGGGTGGTGAAGATGATCGCATCCTGCCCGCGCGGCTTGCCCTTGGCCATGCCGTAATGGTTCTCGTAGAACGGATGGAACGCGGCGTAGGCGTACCAAGCCTCGTCGAAATGCAGGAAGTCCACCGCGCTGCCGATCTCTTCGGCGATCTTCTCGGCGTTGTAGCACAGGCCGTCGTAGGTGGAATTGGTCACCACCGCGATGCGTGGCTTGGAGCCGGCCTTGTACGCCCTGCTGGCCAGCGGGTTGGCGGCGATGGCCTGCTGCAGGGATTCTGGCGTGAACTGGTCCAGGCTGATCGGCCCGATGATGCCGTGCGCGTTGCGGCTGGGCGTGAAGTACACCGGCACGCCGCCGGTCATGATCAGCGCGTGCAGCAGCGACTTGTGGCAGTTGCGGTCGACGAACACCACATCGCCGCGCCCCACCGTGCCGTGCCAGACGATCTTGTTCGCGGTGGAGGTGCCGTTGGTGACGAAGAAGGTATGGTCGGCGCCGAAGTTGGCCGCTGCTTCATTCTCGGCGGCCTTGATCGGGCCGCTGTGGTCCAGCAGAGAGCCCAGCTCGGGCACTGAAATGGACAGGTCGCTGCGCAGCGTGTTTTCGCCATAGAACTGGTGGAACGCGCGTCCCACCGGCGACTTGGTGAACGCCACGCCGCCGGCGTGACCCGGCGTGTGCCAGGAATAGTTGGATTCGGCGGAATGGTGGATCAGCGCCTTGAAGAACGGCGGCAGCAGGTTCTGCATGTAATCTTCGGCCGCGCGCATCACCTGCCGCGCGATGAAGTTCTTGGTGTCCTCGAACAGGAAGATGTAGCCGTGCACGTACTTGAGCAGCTTGCTGGGCACCTTCTCGATGGTGCGCCGCTCGCCGTACAGGAACACCGGCAGGCTGCCGCGGCGGGCGCTCTGCTCGCGGAGGAAGCCGAGCAGGCGCTGGAACTCGGTCGGCTCGTCTTCGGTGCCATCGATGGAGATCAGCACCGCCGAGGCGGCCACATAGGTGCGCGCCCCGGCCTGCGCGTCGGCCAGGGTGAGCCCGCACAGCACGCGCTGGTCGTTTCCGCGCAGTTCCTCGACCAGCGCACGGATCAGGATGCCACCGATGCGCGGGGACTCGTAGTCGGCGTCGATGACGATGATCGGGTAATCCAGTGACTTGAAGTACACAGCATTTCTCCTGGGTGGAAGGTCACGGAACCGTGCGGCTGCCCGTGGTGTCCAGCGGCGGCAGCTGGCCACGCTGGCGGCGGCGCTCCTCGCTGAAGAACGGGTAGAACACGGTGATGAACAGGACGAACAGGAAGGCGTACTGCACGATGCTGCCGGCGGAGCCGAAGATCGCCCACAGGCAGTACACCACGGTGATGCTGGTCAGGAACCAGAACGCGCCGACGTGGGCCAGAGTGTGCGAGCGCTCCACCACGAAATAGCAGGCCACGCACGAGTAGATGTAGGGCAGCAGGGTGAGCACCACCGCCGCCGAGGTGATCACGTCGAACTGCGCCGAGGCGGTCTCCGAGGTGGAAGTGACCAGCACCGCCACCGTCATCAGCACCGCCACGATCAGCACGCCCTTGACCGGCACATCGTCCTTGTTGGTCTTGCTGAAGATGCTGGGGAACAGCCCATCGTCGGACGCCGCCTTGGCGCTCTGCGCGGTCAACAGGATCCAGCCGCCGAGCGACCCGGCGGCGCCGATGAAGGCGCACAGGCTCACCGCCGCCCCGCCCCACCCGCCCACTGCATTGGCCGCTGCCAGCGCGAACGGCGCATCGGAGACCTGCAGCTCGCCATTGGGGACCATGCCCATGATCACCGACGAGCTGGCGATGTATGCCACCGCGGCCAGGAACACCCCGGCCAGCGTCGCGCGCGCGACGTTCTTTTCCGGGTTCTCCACGACACCGGCGGTCACCGAAGCCGATTCCACGCCGATGAACGCCCACAGCGTGAGCGCGGCCGCACTGGAGATCGCGCCGAAGTTGGACTCGCCGGACACGTTGTAGGCGCCCTTGAAGATTGCCGGGTCGAAGAAGAACCAGCCGAAGATCGCGATGCCCAGGATCGGCACCAGCGCGAAGCTGGTGGTCACCGTCTGCACCTTGCTGACGAACGCCGGGCCGATCACGTTGGCGAAACTCAGCGCCCACACCAGTGCCAGCACGGCGACGCAGCGCGGGATTGGCTGCGACAGGATCGGGAAGAAGTAACTGAAGTAGCCCACCGCCGCAATCGGGATGGCCACGTTGCCGATCCAGTTGGCGAACCAGTACACGGTGTTGGTCTGGAAGCCCATGTACGGTCCAAACCAGTCGCGAGCATAGGCATATGGGCCGCCCGCCCGAGGCGCGAGCTTGCCCAGCTTGGCGAACACGAACGCCAGCAGCAGCGCGCCGGCGGTGGTGACCAGCCAGCCCCATATCGACGCCGTGCCGATCTTGGCCAGGCTCGAAGGCAGCAGGAACACCCCCGAGCCCATCATGTTGCCGGCCACCAGGAACGTGGCACCGACCACCCCGATTTTCTTCGCTTGCGCCATGACGGTCTCTCCGCTACTTGATGAAGTTGTATTGCAGGCTGCCCTGCAGCCGCATCGTGTCGCCGCGCTGCCCATCCTGTTGCTCGAGCTGTCCGTACAGCAGCTCCATGCCCATCGTCCAGGACGGCGCCGGACTCCAGATCAGGTTGAATACGCCGTATCGGCTTTGACGGAAGGCGTCGGCGGCGAGTGCGGCGTTGCGCGCCATCGTGAGCTGGCCGTAGATCAGGTTGGAGCGCCACATTGGCGACCAGTAATGCGTGTAGCCGACGAATCCGCCCTGCAGCGACAGCGCATGCAGGCGACCGTCCATGCCGATCACCGCGTCCAGTCCGGAGCCGGTCAGGTCAGCGGTATAGCGGCCCAGGCCCTTGCCACCCAGCAGCCCGAACAGCAGCAGGTCGCGCTCGCCCACCGAGGCCGAACCGCTGAGCTGTGCGCCGCCGCCGAAGCGACGGTCATCGCGCTGGTCGCCGTCGTAGCCCAGGCTGCGCGCCACCGCGCCGAGCTGCAGGTGGCCCCAGTCGCGCTCCATGCGTGCAGTGAGGGTCACGTCGGGCAGCCGGTTCACGGCGATGGCGTCGTCGGTGGTCCCGGCAAGCTGGCTGTCCGGATCCTCGGCGGCCACGGTCAGGGTGTTGCCTTTGCCCAGGCCGAAACTGTGGTGGATGCCCGCCACCAGCAGGTAGCCCGCCCCGCCTGGACCGGCGAAGTCCAGCGTGTCGGGCAGGCTGTCGGCATCCATGAAACTGGAGTAGCCGTAACCGGCGTAGGTATTGCCCAGCTGGCCATAGGCGTGGCGCAGGCGGAACTGGTACCCATCACTGCTGCCGAAGAAGTCGTTTTCCAGATAGAAACGCAGGTTGCCGCGCGAGGTTGGCCGCCGCGCCTCGAAACTGAAGCGGGTCTGCTTGGCGTGCAGGTTGAAGTTGGAGGCGTCGCGGTGGGCGCTGCCCACCGGAATCGACGAGGTGACGAACTGGTCCTCGTCGCCCGCCGCGCGCGCATCGGCGATGGCATCGAGCTTGGCGTAGCCGCCGATGCGGATCAGCGTGTCGGTGTTGGGGATGGCGAAGAAGCCCTTGAGCTCCGGGTCGGTCGGCCCCGCCGCGCTGTCGGGTCGCGACGCGGCCGAAGAAGGGTCGGCGACCGAATCGCGCGGCGGCAGGATCGCCTGACCGGTACCGGGCACGCTGGCGCTGGCGGCCTGGCTGAGCGTGGCAGCCGGCGCGATCGCAGTCGGCGCGATCGCAGTCGGCGCGACCGCGACCACCTCGGGCGGCGACGTGGACGGACGGCCTTCGGCACGCTCCAGCGCGTCCAGGCGCTGTTCCATCGCCTGCAGGGTCTGGCGCACGGCGCGGATGTCCTGGCGCAACGCCTCGGCAGAATCCTGCGCATGAACGGGGGCCGCGCACAGCGCGGCAATACAGAGCACCAGCACAGAGCAACGCATCACGTCCTCCCTGGACCGCAGACAACACTGCCCGCCGGGAACGCATCGCAGCGCGTGCGCCCCCTGGCAGACAACCCGGTAATGCGGGACTCCCTCCTGATCCCGGGTTTCGCGCAGTCGCTGCGCGTGCCTGCGCCTTGAGTACCAATCGCGCGGTGACCGGATCGTGAAGTCAACGTGTCACGCCGATGACGCGCGCCCCTGCCGGAGCGCCACGTGGCGGGTGACTGCGTCGGGATGCAACAGAACCTCATGCGTCGCAGCATGACGGCGCACGGTGGCGCCTGCGTTGATGCAGATCAATGCGGCGCGTCCGTCGCGCCGCATTCATCTCACGCCGCGATCAGCGTGCGCCCATCACCTTGTCCATGTCCTCGCCCTGCGGCATGCCGGACACGCGCTGCACCACGCCTTCGGCGTCACGGAACAGGATGCCCGGCGTGCCCTGGAAGCCCAGCTCGACCATCAACACCTGGTTGGCGTCGAGTTTGTTAGCCAGCGCCGGGGTGATGCTCGCCGCCGGCTTGATGCCGCCCTTGCTGAAATCGTGTTCGTTCTGCAGGAACACCGCGCTGGGATTGGGTGCGCCGAGAATGGCAGCGGCCTTGGCCGGGCTGTCCTCGCGAATGACGCCGACCATCACATGGCGCAGTTGCACCTTGCCGCTGTCCACCCACGGACGCGCCGCTTCCCAGAACCGGTGGCAGTACGGGCAGTTGGCGTCGCTGAAGGTGTACACCACGCGCGGTGCATCGGCGCGGCCGTCGCGAACCCAGGCGCTGGCATCGAGCTTGTTCCAGATCCGGTCGGACATCGGCTTGGCCACGAGACGGTCAATAGGACCGGCGCCGACATCCTCGCCCTTCTCATTGAACAACGTGCCGACCATAACGGCCTTGCCGTCGGCAGTGACATACGCCGCGGCCGGCTGCTGCCCACCCACCAGGCCAGCGAAGCCGCGCAAGCCACCCGGCGCATCGAACTCGCCCATCACTTCAAATCCGTGCTTCTCGATGCCCTGCAGCACCGCCGGACGGTTTGCCGAGGCCTTGGCCGCACCGCCTGCCGCAGGCGCCGTAGGCTTGGAGGGTTGCTGGGCCTGGCTGCAGCCGGCCACGCCGAACAGCAGGGACATCGCGAGCAGGGAGCCCAGCACGGGCGAAGATTTCAACAACATGGAAACTCCTGGGGAGCGCAAAAGTGACGAACGACCCACAGGGTAGTCGCATCCGACCGCCGCTGCAGCCGGATGCGGGCAACGCACTGTCGCCGCTCAGGCGGCCGGGCGCAGCGGTTCGCCCTGCAGGTGCGGCAGTGCACCGCGCGTGCGCTCACGGCGCTGGGCGAAGATCTGGCGACGGTAACGGGCCGGGGTGACCCCGACGATGCGCAGGAACAGGCGACGGAACGCGCTCTGGTCCGAATACCCCACCGCCCACGAGACTTCATCGACCGCGCCGCCGGCCTGAAGCAGCAGCTGTGCCTTGGCGATGCGCAGGCGCTGGCAGTATGCGATCGGGCGCAGCCCGGTGGCCTTGAGGAAACGCCGCTGCAGGGTGCGCGGCTCCAGACCGGCGGCGTCGCAGATGTCCTGCAGGGTCACCCCGCGCGCGGCGATGCTGTGCAGCCAGCGCTGCGCCTTGAGGATGCCGCGGTCGCCATGCGCGAAATTCGGGCTGAAGCGTTCCAGGTCTTCCTGCACGCCGCGCGGGATGACCAGCTGCAGCTGCTGGATGGCCGCGCTCATCACGCTCTGCCCGTAGATGCGGGCCAGCAGGCGCAGGCTGAGGTACTTCCAGGCTTCCGGCCCGGACGCGGTCAGCAGGTCGCCGTCGTCCACGAGCGCGCGCTCGCTCGGCTGCCAGCTCGGGACCACCGCCGCCAGCGACGGGCAGCGCGACAGGTCGGGCAGGCTCACCGAGCGACCGGTGAGCACGCCGGCCGACGCCAGCAGCAACCCGCCTTCCTCGCAACCGGCCAGCAGGCTGCCTGCGTCATGGCAGTCGCGCAGCCAGGTCAGCGTGCGCTCGTCGGCCTGCATCAGCGGCCAGCTCGGCTCGTTGCCGGGCACCACGATCACCGCCGGCGGTGCGTCGCCGAACAGCTCGGCACCGGCCACGCGCTGCATGCCGTGCCCGCGCGTGGACAGGGTCCAGCGGGTCACCAGCATCCGCGCGCCGGTGCGTTTGCCCGCCGCCGCCGTGCGGTTGCAGCGCTGCGCCAGTTCGGACAGCACGGGTGCGGCAGCGCGCAGGCTGCCGGGGTATTCGAGCACGGCGACTTCCATGAGGGTCGGCGAGCTCGGCTTCGTCATCGACGAAGAAGGGGGAAAAGATGCATCCATGACGGCGCTCCTGGAACGGCTGCTGAAACGGGTGAAACCCTGCTGGATCAAGGCTTCCCGGCGATTCCAGAGGAGCGTACGGAGCGGCTTCACATGCAGCTATGAAACTAGTTGTAAATCGGCTCGGTAACGACATCCGCGCCACGTCGGGAAAACCCTTGACTCTTGACCAGACTCCAGGGTTCACACTGGCCCCCTGCTCTCCTGCGAGGTCGCCGTGAACATTGGACAACTCGCACGCCAGGCCGGCGTGCCCATCGACACCGTGCGCTACTACGAGCGCCAGCACCTGCTCGCCACCGCCCAGCGCAGTGCCGGCGGCTACCGTGTGTTTTCCGACACCGACCTGACCCGGCTGCGCTTCATCCGCCGCGCCAAGGCGCTGGGCTTTACCCTGGACGAAATCGGCGAGCTGCTCCGGCTGAGCGACCATCGCGGCCAGGACATGGCGCAGGTCCGCGATACCGCCGTACACCGCCTGCAGGACATCGAACAGCGCATCGCCGAACTGCAGCGCATGCACACCGCACTCGAACAGCTGGTGCACGCGTGCCCCGGCCACGGCGACCTGGAGCAGTGCCCGATCCTTGGCGCGCTGGCGGAGCCACGCGCATGACCGCACCGCACCCCCACACCAGCTGCTGCTCCGCCCACGGCGCGGCCACCCACGCCGCGCGCGCCACCGGCCCGGTGCCGGCCGGCACCCGCTACACCTGCCCGATGGATCCGCAGATCGTGCAGGACGGCCCCGGCACCTGCCCGATCTGCGGGATGGCGCTGGAGCCGATGATGCCCAGCCTGGACGAGGGCGAGCATCCCGAGCTCACCGATTTCCGTCGGCGCTTCTGGTGGAGCCTGCCGCTGAGCATCGCCACGATGGCGCTGGCGATGCTGGCGATGACCCCGCTGCTGCACGCACTGCCGGCCAACGTGCGGGTCTGGATAGAGCTGGGCCTGGCCACGCCGGTGGTGCTGTGGGCGGGCTGGCCGTTCCTGCAGCGCTGGGCGCAGTCGATCCGCAACCGCAGCCCCAACATGTGGACCCTGATCGGCACCGGCGTGCTGGCCGCCTACGGCTACAGCGTGGTGGCGACGGTGGCGCCCGGCCTGTTCCCGCCCTCCTTCCAGCAGCACGGCCATGTTGGGGTGTACTTCGAAGCGGCCGCGGTGATCATTTCGCTCACCCTCCTCGGCCAGCTGATGGAACTGCGCGCGCGTGCGCAGACCTCGGCGGCCATCAAGTCGCTGCTCGGCCTTGCGCCGAAAACCGCGCGTCTGCTCCGCGCGGATGGACACGAGGAAGACGTGGACATCGGCGCGCTGCAACCGGGCGACCGCGTGCGCGTGCGGCCCGGCGAAAAGGTGCCGGTGGATGGCAGCGTGCTGGAAGGCCGTTCCAGCGTGGACGAATCCATGCTCACCGGTGAGCCGGTTCCGGTCGTCAAGGGCGTGGGCGATGTGGTCATCGGTGCCACCCTCAACGGCACCGGCAGCCTGCTGATCCGCGCCGAACGCCTGGGCGCGGACAGCATGCTGGCGCAGATCGTGCAGCTGGTGGCGCAGGCGCAGCGCTCGCGCGCACCGATGCAGCGCCTCGCCGACAAGGTCGCCTACGGCTTCGTACTGGCGGTGCTGGGCGTGGCCGTGCTCACCTTCCTTGGCTGGGGCCTGTTCGGACCGTCACCGTCGTGGACGCATGCCGTGCTCAGCGCGGTCGCGGTGCTGATCATCGCCTGCCCGTGTGCACTGGGCCTGGCCACCCCGATGACGATCATGGTCGCCACCGGCCGCGCAGCGCAGCACGGCGTGCTGTTCCGCGATGCCGAAGCCATCGAAGCGCTGCGCACGGTCGACACCCTGGTGGTGGACAAAACCGGCACCCTCACCGAGGGTCGCCCGGCCTTCCGTGAGGTACTGGCCGCACCCGGATTCGATCCCGACCAGGTGCTGCAGTGGGCCGCCAGCCTGGACCAGGGCAGCGAGCATCCGCTGGCGGCGGCCATCGTCGCGCAGGCACGCGAACGCGGCCAGGCCCTGGCCAGCGTGCAGGACTTCGACTCCATCACCGGCCTGGGCGTGCGCGGCAGCCTGGCGGGCAAGGCGCTGCTGCTGGGCAACACCACGTTGATGGCCGGGCATGGCATCGCACTGGAGGCGCTGCAGCACGATGCCGAGCGCCTGCGCCAGCAGGCCGCCAGCGTGATGTTCCTGGCAGTGGACGGTGCCCTCGCCGGCCTCATCGCGGTCGCCGATCCGATCAAGGAGTCGACCCGCGAAGCGATCGCACAGCTGCATGCCGACGGCGTCCGCATCGTGATGGCCAGCGGTGATGGCACCGCAACGGCGAAGGCAGTGGCGCGCGAGCTCGGCCTGGACGAGGTCCATGGCGAGATGCGCCCTGCCGACAAGGCCGACCTGATCCGTCGCCTGCAGGCACAGGGACGCGTCGTGGCGATGGCCGGCGACGGCATCAACGATGCACCGGCACTGGCCAGTGCCAACGTTGGCATCGCGATGGGGAACGGCACCGATGTGGCCATGTCCAGCGCGCAGGTCACGCTGGTCAAGGGCGATCTGCGCGGCATCCTGCGTGCACGCCAGCTCTCCGCGGCCAGCGTGCGCAACATGCGCCAGAACCTGGGGTTTGCGTTCCTCTACAACGCGTTGGGCATTCCGGTCGCCGCCGGCGTGCTGTATCCGTTTGGCATCACGATGTCGCCGATGCTGGCGGCGGTAGCGATGAGCCTGAGTTCGGTATCGGTGATCAGCAATGCACTGCGCCTTCGTCATCATCGTGTGTCGAATGCATGACACTTTTTTCTTGCCAATCGAAAAAAGCGTCGCTATGATTCCGCTCCTCACGACGTGGGGCCATAGCTCAGCTGGGAGAGCGCCTGCATGGCATGCAGGAGGTCGGCGGTTCGATCCCGCCTGGCTCCACCACTCCAATCCTTAGGCCGATTGGAAGGTAGTGAATACAATTCAGTTTTTCGTGCGTCCCCATCGTCTAGAGGCCTAGGACATCACCCTTTCACGGTGGCGACCGGGGTTCGAATCCCCGTGGGGACGCCAGTTACAAAACAGAAAGCCCCGACTCCGGTCGGGGCTTTTTGTTTGTCCGCATGGCGTCGCAGAAATCGCTCGCAACCCCTTGGCGAATGCTCTTCACACGCGTAGAATTCGCGCTCCAGCATCGTGGGGCCATAGCTCAGCTGGGAGAGCGCCTGCATGGCATGCAGGAGGTCGGCG
>NZ_CAUQPH010000039.1:0-30086 GCF_963519925.1 uncultured Stenotrophomonas sp.
ACGCAAGCCGACCAGCCGCGCGGTCGCCGCCGAACTTGCCGAAGGCGACTGGCAGGAGTTCTAAGCCGCACGGCAGGCTCCCGCAGCGGAAACGCAAGGCCCCGATGTTCCGGCATCGGGGCCTTTGCATGTCTGCAGCTGAACACGCTCAGTTCCACCGCCTCAATACCCCGGCATTGCGGCCGATATCTCCCATGCGTCACTACGTTCGTCTGCGCTGGCCTGCCGGTCGCGCGCCGCACTCCTGGCACCGCTGCACGCCCCCGCTTTGAAGAAGATCCTCACGCCCATGAATCTTTCCAGTCGCTTCTCCAACCTCTCCGTCCGAGGCAAGCTGAACCTGCTCACCGCGCTGATCGCCCTGGGTGTCATCGCCCTGGCCATGATCGCCGCGCGCATCCAGTACCTGGACCTGACCGAGACCCGCAAGGAAGGCCTGAAGACCCAGGTCGAACTGACCTACGGCATCCTCGACCATTACAGGCGCCTGGCCGGCAGCGGCGAACTCACCGAAGAAGCGGCCAAAAGCGCGGCGTTGCAGGCCCTGCACAGCATGCGCGGCGACAACGACGCGGCGTACTACAACGTCCTGGCCACCGATTACACCCTGCTGATGCATCCGTTCGCGCCCGACCGCGTCGGCAAGGTCCAGAAGGATTACCTGTCCAAGGACGGCGTGCCGCTGTACCTGCAGCAGGTCGACCTGGCCAAGACCGGCGGCGGATTCACTTACTACGCCACTACCAAGCCGGGCAACGGCGAAGCGCTGATCGAAAAGGCCACCTACGCCGGCATGTATGCCCCGTGGCAGTGGGTGGTCACCAGCGGCGTGTACATGGACGACGTGCAGGACGATGCGCTCGCCTTTACCGGCATCATGGCCGGCAGCGGTGGCGCGGTTCTGCTGGTGGTGCTCGCCCTGAGCTGGCTGATCGGCAACCGCATCACCGGTCCGCTGCGCCAGGCCACCGGCGTGGCCGAAAGCATCGCCCGCGGCAAGCTCGACACCCGCATCGGCGCGCAGGCCCAGGACGAACCGGGCCGCCTGCTGGAAAGCATGGGCCGCATGCAGCAGCAGTTGCACGCAGTGATCGGTGCCCAGCGCGAGATGGCCAGCCAGCACGACGCCGGCCAGACCGGCTATCGCATGGACGAGACCGCGTTCCCGGGTGAATACGGCCTGATGGTGCACGAAACCAATACCCTGGTCGGCGCGCACGTGCAGACCATGCAGGACGTGCTGGCCGTGGTCCAGCGCTATGCGGTCGGCGACCTCAGCGCCGACATCGCCCGCTATCCGGGCGAGAAGGCGGCGATCAGCACCACCGTGGACGCGGTCAAGCACAACCTGGCCAGCATCAACGCAGAAATCAAGCGCCTGGGTGCGGCCGCCGCCGCCGGCGACTTCAGCCAGCGTGGCGACGTCGCCCGCTTCGACCATGACTTTGCGCAGATGATCGCCAGCCTCAACGCGATGATGCAGGTCAGCGACGACAACCTGGGCAAGCTCTCGCAGCTGCTGTCGGCCATTGCCGAAGGCGATCTCACGGCACGCATGCACGGCGAGTTCCAGGGCGTGTTCGCGACCATGCGCGACGACGCCAACGCCACCGTCGCCCAGCTGACCCAGATCGTCGGCCAGATCCAGGAAGCAGCGGGCAACATCAACCTGGCCGCGGGCGAAATCGCGACCGGCAACAGCGACCTGTCGCGCCGCACCGAACAGCAGGCCGCCAACCTGGAAGAAACCGCCGCCTCGATGGAGGAACTCACCTCCACCGTGCGCCAGAACGCCGAACATGCGCGCCAGGCCAACCAGCTGTCGATCGGTGCGCACAGCGTGGCCTCGCAGGGCGGTGAAGTGGTCGGCCAGGTGGTCACCACCATGAGCGCGATCGAAGCCAGTTCCCGGCGCATCGCCGAGATCATCTCGGTGATCGACGGCATTGCCTTCCAGACCAACATCCTGGCGCTGAACGCCGCTGTCGAAGCGGCCCGCGCCGGCGAGCAGGGCCGTGGCTTCGCCGTGGTCGCCTCGGAAGTGCGCACCCTGGCCCAGCGCTCGGCCGGCGCCGCCAAGGAAATCAAGGGCCTGATCGACGACTCGGTGGCCAGCGTCGCCGACGGTTCGGCGCTGGTCCGGCAGGCCGGCACCACCATGGGCGAGATCGTCGCCTCGGTGCAGCGCGTCAACGACATCATGGCCGAGATCTCGGCGGCCTCGCAGGAACAGTCGGCCGGCATCGAGCAGGTCAACCAGACCGTGGTGCAGATGGACGAAACCACCCAACAGAACGCCGCGCTGGTGGAGGAAGCCACTGCTGCGGCACGGGCCATGGAAGAACAGGCCACGCAGCTGGCCGACGCAGTGTCGATCTTCCGCCTCGACAACCCGGTCGCCGCGGCAGTGAGCGCCGTGGCCGCCCGGGTGGCGCCGCCGGCGCCGCTGCGCAGCGTGAAGCCGGTGGTCGCGGCGAAGGCGTCGGCAGCGAAGCCGTCCGCCGCCCCACGTGCCGCGCGCACCACCCCGGCCGACGACGGCAACTGGCAGGAATTCTGACCGAGAGCGGGGCTCTGCCCCGCTGTCCGCCGCCCTCCCCTTCTTCCGAGTCCGTCCGTGACCACGCCCACCGCACCTGCCTCCGCCAGCACCCAGAACGGTCGTGAATTCGAGTTCGCCGACCGCGACTTCCGCCGCATCTGCGACCTGATCTACCAGCGTGTCGGCATTTCGCTGGCACCGGCCAAGCGCGACATGGTCTACGGGCGCCTGTCGCGGCGCCTGCGTGCGCTCGGCCTGCGCAGCTTCCAGGACTACCTGGACCAGCTGGAAAGCCAGGGCGGCGACGAGTGGCAGGCGTTCACCAACGCCCTGACCACCAACCTGACCGCGTTCTTCCGCGAACCGCACCATTTCGAAAAGCTCGACACCGAACTGCGTGCGCGCAGCGGCCGCGGCACCCTGCAGCTGTGGTCGTGCGCCGCGTCCACCGGCGAGGAGCCCTACTCGATGGCGATCACCGCCTGCGAGGCGTTCGGCACGCTCAAGCCACCGGTACGGATCCTCGCCACCGACGTCGACACCCAGGTGCTGGCCACCGCCAGCCGCGGCGTGTACGCCATCGACCGCGTGTCCGGGCTCGATCCCGCAATCAAGAAGCGCTACTTCCAGCGCGGCAGCGGCCCCAATGAAGGCCAGTGCCGCGTGCATCCGGCGCTGCGCGAGCTGATCGACTTCCGCCCACTCAACCTGCTGGCTCCGCGTTACGACGTCGGCGGCCCGTTCGACGCCTTGTTCTGCCGCAACGTCATGATCTATTTCGACAAGCCCACCCAGCGCGGGATCCTCTCGCGGCTGATCCAGCACATGGGCGACGACGGCCTGCTCTACACCGGCCATTCGGAGAACTACCTGCACGCCGCCGACCTGATCCAGCCCTGCGGGCGCACCCTGTACAAGCGCGCACCCGGGGCCCCAGCATGAACCTGGCCGCCCGCAACGACGACGTGATGCGCTACTTCGACAGTCGCTTCAAGGTCACCGCCGCCAAGCTGCTGCCGACCCAGTACCTGGTGGTGGACGATGACACCGCGCTCACCACCACCCTGGGCTCGTGCGTGGCCGCGTGCCTGCGCGACCCGGTGCTGAAGATCGGTGGCATGAACCACTTCCTGCTGCCCGAAGGCAATGTCGGCGACGGTGCCCCGGCGCGTTACGGCAGCTACGCCATGGAACTGCTGATCAACGACCTGCTCAAGCGCGGCGCGCACCGCAAGCGCCTGGAAGCCAAGGTGTTTGGCGGCGCCAACGTGCTCAAGGGCTTCACCAGCAACCCGGTCGGCACCCGCAACGCCGAGTTCGTGCGCCAGTACCTGCAGGCCGAGCACATCCCGGTGCTGGCCGAGGACCTGTGCGGCATCCACCCGCGCAAGGTGTGGTTCTTCGCCGACACCGGCCGGGTGGTGGTGCAGCGCCTGCCGCACGCACACGAAGCCGAAGTGGCCGCGACCGAATCGGCGGTGCGTGCGCGCCTGTCCAAGGCCCCGGTCACCGGTGGCGTGGAGCTGTTCGAATGATCACCGGTGCACCCTGCAGGGTCTTGATCGTCGACGATTCGGCGGTAGTGCGGCAGATGCTGAGCGAGATCCTCGCCAGCGACCCCGGCATCGAAGTGGTCGGCACCGCCGCCGACCCGCTGCTGGCGCGCGAGAAGATCAAGCGTCTCGCCCCGGACGTGATCACCCTGGACGTGGAAATGCCACGCATGGATGGGCTGGCGTTCCTGGAAAACCTGATGCGCCTGCACCCGCTGCCGGTGGTGATGATCTCCTCGCTGACCGAGCGCGGCGCCGACACCACCCTGCAGGCGCTGGCGCTGGGCGCGGTGGACTTCGTGTCCAAGCCCAAGCTGGACGTGGCCCGTGGCCTGCAGGGCTACGCCGAGGAGATCATTGGCAAGGTCAAGATGGCCGCGCGCTCGCGCGTGCGCACCCTGGCCCGACCGATCGCCCCGCGCGTGACCCTGGACCCGATCGCCGCGACGCCGAAGCGCTCCATGCAGTTCCGCACCACCGATCGCCTGATCGCCATCGGGGCTTCAGCGGGCGGCACCGAGGCGCTGCGCGTGGTGCTGGAGGGCATGCCGGCTGATGCCCCGGCGGTGCTGCTTACCCAGCACCTGCCCGCCACCTTCAGCACCGCGTTCGCCGAACGCCTGGACCGCCATTCGGCGATGTCGGTGCGCGAAGCCAGCGATGGCGAAGCCGTGCTCCCCGGCCATGCCTACCTGCCGCCCGGCGGCAAGCACCTGCGGGTGATCCGCGACGGTGCGCGCTGGCGCTGCCGTATCGATGACGGCCCGGCCGTGAACCGGCACAAGCCGGCCGTGGACGTGCTGTTCCGTTCCGTGGCCGAAAGCGCCGGGGCCAACGCCATCGGCGCGATCCTGACCGGCATGGGCGACGACGGCGCCCGTGGCCTGCTGGAACTGAAGAACGCCGGCGCGCCCACGCTGGTCCAGGACGAAGCCACCAGCGTGGTCTGGGGCATGCCAGGCGCCGCGTTCAAGCTCGGTGCCGCCGAAGAGCAGGTACCGCTGGAGCGGATCGCAGAACGCCTGATGGCGTTGGCGCGGGGGTAACGCCCCGACGCTGCGCGTCGCCGCACGACCAACGGTCGTGCGCTACTGGACCCGACCTGGCTGCACGACCAACGGTCGTGCGCTACCGGACCCGACCTGGTAGGTCACGACCGTTGGTCGTGACGCTCTCAACCGTCACGCCCAATATAACCGCATCGGGTTGTCCACCAGCAGCTTCTGCTGCAACCCGGCGGTCACCGCGATCCGCGGAATGACATCCACCAGCGTGCCGTCATCGGGCATGTGCGATTTCAGGTTCGGGTGCGGCCAATCCGTGCCCCACAGCACCCGATCCGGGAACTGCTCCACCAGGTAGCGTGCGAACGGCACCACATCGTCATACGTCGGTGGCCCGGACTGCGACAGCCGTTCCGGACAACTCACCTTCGTCCATATGTTCGGATGCTCCCGCATCAGCCGCACGAAGCGCTGGAACTCCGGGCCGTCCACCGGCTGGCTCACGTCCGGCCGCCCCATGTGGTCCACCACCACCGTGGTCGGCAGCGAGGTGAAGAAATCCCAGCGCTCGGCCAGGTCCGCCGCCTCGAAGTACACCACTACATGCCAGCCCAGCGGCGCGATCCGCTCGATGATGGCGTGGTAGTACGCATCCGGCTTCGGATCCACCAGCCGCTTCACGAAATTGAAGCGCACCCCGCGTACACCCGCCTCGTCCAGCTCGCGCAGTTCTTCATCGGTGACCGTATCGAGCACCGTGGCCACGCCGCGCGCGCGGCCGTCGGCACTGCGCAGCGCATCCACCAGCGCCCGGTTGTCGGCACCGTGGCAGGTCGCCTGCACGATCACGTTGCGCTCGAACCCCAGATGATCGCGCAGCGCGAACAGCTGCGCCTTGCCCGCATCGCACGGCGTGTACTTGCGCTCGGGCGCATACGGGAACTGGTCCCCCGGGCCGAACACATGGCAATGTGCATCCACCGCGCCCGGCGGCGGCACGAACACCGGACGGCTCGGGTTGGGGCAGAAATCCAGCCAATCGGCATCTTTCACGAAATCCGCCATTACAGCCCCCTTGCCTTCAGCTGCGCATCCAACCTCGGGTACACCCGGCGCGCGTTGCCCGACAGCACCTTGCTTCGATCCGCTGCCGACAGCCCCAGCGCTTCCACATAGCGCAGGGTGTCGTCGAAATACTGCCCGGTTTCCGGGTCGATGCCACGCACCGCGCCGACCATCTCCGAGCCGAACAGGATGTTGTCGATGTCGATCACCTTGAACAGCAGGTCCACACCGGGCTGATGGTAAACGCAGGTGTCGAAGAACACATTCTTCATCACGTGCTCGTTCAGCGGCGGCTTGCCCAGCATGTCGGCCAGGCCGCGGAAGCGACCCCAGTGGTAGGGCACCGCGCCGCCGCCGTGCGGAATGATGAAGCGCAGCTCCGGGAAGTCACGGAACAGGTCGCCCTGCAGGAACTGCATGAACGCGGTGGTATCGGCGTTGAGGTAATGCGCGCCGGTGGCGTGGAAATTGACATTGCAGCTGCCGGACACGTGCACCATCGCCGGCACGTCCAGCTCCACCATTTTCTCGAAGAATGGATACCAGGCGCGGTCGGTCAGCGGCAGCCCGGTCCAGTGCCCGCCCGACGGGTCCGGATTGAGGTTGCAGCCCACGAAGCCCAGTTCGTTGACACAGCGCTCCAGCTCGGCGATCGAGTTCGCGATCGGCACGCCTGGCGACTGCGGCAGCTGGCACACGCCGATGAAGGTCTCCGGGTACAGCGCCACCACCCGCGCGATCAGGTCGTTGCAGCGCCGGGTCCATTCCGCGCTCACCGCCTCGTCGCCGATATGGTGGGCCATGGTGCTGGCACGCGGCGAGAAGATCGTCATGTCCGCGCCGCGCTCGCGCAGCAGGCGCAGCTGGTTGCCTTCCACGCTCGCGCGCAGTTCGTCGTCGCTGATCGTGGGGTATACCGGCGCCGGCAGTGATGGGTCGTTGAAATGCGCCACCTGCGCCTTGCGGAACGCATCGTGGCTGGCGGGGGCGGTCGTGTAGTGACCGTGGCAATCGATGATCATGTGGGGCCTCGTGGGGGAGGAATTACCAGCCGAACAGCTGGCCGAAGTGGACGTCCACGCGCAGGCCGACGATCAACGCGTCGGGGATGTCGGTGGTGCGGGTCGGCGCGTAGATAGGATCCGGGTTGATCACATACTGCAGGTTGGGCATCAGCCGGATGCCCTTGTGCACCGCCCAGCCATAGCTGAGCTCGGCGATGATCTCGTCGGCATTCGGCGCACCGCTGCCGCCGTTGCGTGCGCGGCGGTCGCGCAGGAACGCGATCTGCTCATCGCTGAAGTGGGTGTTGGACACGAACATCGCCAGGGTGTCCTGGTCGCGGCCGGCGAAGGTACCGGTCTTCACGAAGCCGACCGCGGCGAACTGGTCTACCGGGGCTTCGTTGCCGGTGTTGACGTAGGCGCGGGCGAACAGCGCCAGGTTGCGCTTGCCCTCCCCCCGCCACACGGTCTGGTCGGCCATCGCGTACCAGCCCGCGCGTGCGCCCTCCTGCATCGCCGTGGGCTTGCCGGTCAGCGCGGCGGAGTTGCCGTTGGCGTCGAAATAGGAGCTCTTGCCGCCATCGGTGTTGCGGTACATGCCCAACCGGTAGGTGCGCGGCAGGCGGTCATTGGCGAAGCTGGTCTGGTAGCCGGCCTCATAGGCCGTGATGGTGCCGGTGCCCTCGCCCACGGAGAAGTCCAGGCCGTTCTTCCCCGCCTTGTTCAGCTCGTTGTTGTACTCGAACGCGCCGCCCTGCACATACCAGCGATCATTCACGTCGTAGCGCAGGATGCCGGCCCAGGACGAGTTCGGGAACGCGGTGATGCCCAGGTCGGTGATCGCGCCATACGGGGTGAGGCACATGGCGTTGCTCATGAACACGCAGTTGAGCGCGGAATTGTTGAAGTAGCTGTTCACCGGCGCGCGGCCAGCGGTGATGCTCAGGCCGTTGTCGAAGCGGTGGCGCACGGTCAGCCGGGTCAGGCGACCACCGGCCACCGGCCGCCAGGTCTGCTGCGCGCTGATCGAATTGCCGATCTTTTCGCGCGCCAGGTTGCGCCCGGCAAACCAGGCCCACTGCGCGTCCACGTCGGTGTTGTGCACGCCGAACAGCGCGTCCAGGTCGAACTTCGACTGGGCCATGATCCAGTACGAACCTTCGGTGCCCTGCTCCACCCCGCCTACGGGGTTGGAGGCGACGTTACCAACGACATCGAGGGTCAGGTCGACGCCTTTGGGCAGGGTGCCCTCGGCGGCGGCCGGTGCGGCCAGCGCAGCGCTCAACAGCAGCGCCAGCGGCGTGTGACGGAGGGTGGACATGGAATCTCCCTTCCCGCTGCCGTGGGCAGCGGGTTCAATGCAATCGGATGGCGCCGCAGGCGACCCGCGGCGCGTCGGTCAGGCCTCGCGGACGCCCAGATGGCGCAGGCGGGCGCGGCGGGTGCCGATCTGTTCGGCCATCACCTTCTCGTCCAGCTTGCCTTCCCACTTGGCGATCACCAGCACCGCGATCGCGTTGCCGACCAGGTTCACGAAGGTCAGGCCTTCGGCCAGGATGCGGTGGATGCCCAGGATCAGCGCGATGCTGGCCACCGGAATCGTCCCGGTGGTACCCAGCGTCGCCGCCAGCACCACGAACGCCGCACCGGCCACGCCGGCGGCGCCCTTGGAGGTGAGCAGCAGTACCGCGATCAGCCCCAGCTGGTGCCACACGGTCAGCTCGGTGTTGGTCGCCTGGGCCAGGAACAGCGCCACCGTGGTCAGGTACAGGCAGGTGCCATCGAGGTTGAACGAGTAGCCGGCCGGAATCACGAAACCCACCACGCCCTCTTCGCAGCCCAGCTTCTTCATCTTCTCGATCAGGCGCGGCAGGACGGTTTCGGTGGAGGTGGTGGCCGCCACGATCACGATTTCATCGCGCAGGTAGGCCAGCAGCCGCCACAGGCTGGCGCCGGTCCACCAGCACACCGCGCCCAGCACGAACACCGTGAACGCCGCGCAGACCACGAAGAACTCGATGATCAGCTCACCCAGCGACAGCAGCGAACCGGCGCCGAACTGGCCCACGGTGAAGGCGATGGCACCGAACGCACCGATCGGCGCGAAATACATGACATAGCCGATGATCTTGAACAGCGCAGCAGAGGTGCCTTCGATCACCTTCATCACCGGCGCGCCGCGCTCACCGATCGAGGCCAACGCCACGCCGAACAGCACCGCCACGAACAGCACCTGCAACACGTGCGCTTCAGTGAACGCACTGACCAGCGTGTTGGGGATGATCGCCATGACGTACGACACGATCGACTGGTCGTGCGCGGTATGCACATAGCCCTGGATGCTGGCCATGTCGATGGTGGCCGGGTCGATGTTCATGCCGGCGCCGGGCTGCCAGAGATCCACCGCCACCAGGCCCACGATCAGCGCCAGGATGGTGATCACCTCGAAATAGATCAGTGATTTCAGCGCGAGCCGACCCACGCTGCGCATGTCGCGCATGCCGGCGATGCCGTGCACCACCGTCACGAAGATGATCGGGCCGATCATCATCCGGATCAGCTTGATGAAGGCATCGCCGAACGGCTTCATCGCCGAACCCCAGTCCGGCTGCAGCCAACCCAGCACCACGCCGATGATGGTGCCGGCCAGCACCTGGAACCACAATTGGCCGAAGACGCCGAAGCGGCCCTGCCGCTTCTCAACAACAGTCATGACAACCCTCCCAGGTCATAAGAATAGAGACGTCGCGCGTATTCAGTCGAACAGCACGCCGTCGAACAGCTTTCGGGCGGTGCGCAGGATGGCCGCTGCGGCCACCTGCCCGTCTGCATCGCGTTCCAGCACGCAGCCGGTGCTGCCGCTGGGGTGTTCGATGTCCAGCTGCAGGCGGCTGCCGTCGGGCACCACCGCCAGGGCACTCGCAGGTGAACCGGGCAGCAGGCAGGCCGTAGCCACGGTGACCGCGCCCAGCACGCCGATGGAGGCGTGGCAGCGATGAGGAATGAACGAACGCACGCAGATCGCGCCACCGTCGCGCGGGGCAGCCACCAGCATCATCTTGGGCACCGACTGCGCGCTGACATCGCCGAGGTTCATCAACGGCCCGGCCTGCAGGCGGATCGCCTCCAGTCGCGCCTTCAGCGTGTCGTCGGCATCCAGCGTGGCGCGGTCTTCGTACCCGCTCACGCCCACATCGCTGGCGCGCAGCACCACGCACGGCATGCCGTTGTCGATCAGGGTAACGTCTACCCCATCGATCTCATCCACCGCCCTACCGGTCGGCAGCAGCGCACCGCAGCTGGAACCGGCGATGTCGGCAAAGCTCAGCGGGATCGGCGCCGCCGACCCCGGCACACCGTCGATCCGCGCCGTTCCGTCGTAACGCACCTCGCCACCCGGCGTCTGCACGCTGGCAGTCGCCACCTTGCCGGTATTCACCATGAAGATGCGCACGTCGGTGGTTCCGCTGCTGGGTTGCACCAATCCGCGCTCAAGCGCGAACGGGCCGACGCCGGCAAGCAGGTTCCCGCAATTCTGCGCATCGCTCACCACCGCCTGGTCGACGAATACCTGCAGGAACAGGTATTCGACGTCGGCATCGGGCCGCGCGGACGGCGATACCACCGCCACCTTGGAGGTCAGCGGATCGGCGCCGCCCATGCCATCGATCTGGCGCGGGTCCGGCGAGCCGTAGGCGCGCAGCAGTAAGGCGTCGCGCGCGGCCGCATCGGCAGGCAGGTCGCTGGCCAGGAAATAGCCGCCCTTGGACGTGCCACCGCGCATCCACATGGCGGGCACGCCCTTACTCATAGCGCAGGCCCTTGGTCGCCAGGCGCTCGCGCATGGCGTAGATGTCCAGGCCCAGCTCGCCCTTGGCCAGGCGTTCGCGTTTCTCCGCCTCGCGCGCCTCGCGCGCCTGGGATTCGGCGGCGACACGTGCCGCATCGGCACGCGGCACGATACATACGCCGTCATCGTCGGCGATCACCACGTCGCCGGGGTGGACCAGCGCGCCGCCGCACACCACCGGCACGTTGACCGAGCCGAGCGTCTCCTTGACTGTACCCTGCGCGTGGATCGCCCGGCTCCAGACCGGGAAGCCCATTGCGGTCAGGTCGCGCACATCGCGTACGCCGGCATCAATCACCAGCCCACGGCAGCCACGCACCTGCGCCGAGGTGGCCAGCAGATCGCCGAAGTAGCCGTCGGTACAGTCGCTGGTCGGCGCCACCACCAGCACATCGCCCTCGCGCAGCCGCTCGACGGCCACATGCATCATCCAGTTGTCGCCGGGGGGCACCGACACGGTGATGGCGCTGCCGGCAATGCGGGCGCCGCTGAAGATCGGGCGCAGCCGCGGGTGCAGCAGGCCACTGCGGCCCTGCGCCTCATGTGCGGTGGCCACGCCTGCCTGGGCCAGGACCTGGAGTGCGCCGGCAGCGGCGCGTTCGACACGGGTGACGACGCGGGACATCCATCCATCCTTCAATGACGATGATGCAGTCTTGCCCGCAACCGCTCACCCCCTCAAGATCGATTTCCGCAACAGCCATTGGGTTTGGTTATATTTGATCCATGAACCGGCCGTTTGATCTGAACCTGAAGCATCTGCATGCGCTGGTCGCCGTACACCACCACGGCGGCATCAGCGCCGCTGCGCCGCACGTGAATCTTTCCCAGCCCGCGTTGACCCAGGCCATAGCCCGCCTGGAGACCCAGCTGGACGCATCCCTCTTCGACCGCCAACCCGGCGGCATGGCACCCACGGAGGCGGCGGAACTGCTGGTGCCCCGCATCGAACGTGCATTGGGGTACATCGCCGATGGCGTGCGGGTGGCACGGCGTGCGCAGCGCCTGCCTGCGTTGCCTGCCGTTGAGCGACGCGTCACGCTCGGCCAGCTGCGCGCACTCGTGGCGGTGGATGACGCCGGCAGCTTCACCCTGGCTGCAGCGCGCGCCGGCATCTCACAGCCAGCGATCTACCGCGCCGTGCATGAGCTGGGTACCGCCATCGAAACCCCGCTGACCGAACGCCACGGCAAGACCGTGCAGACCACCCCGGCCGCCACCCGCATGCTGCGGCTGGTTCGGCTGGCACTGTCCGAACTGGCAGCGGGCCTGGATGAAGTGGCCCTGCTCCGCTCCGAACAGGGCGGCAAGGTCACGCTCGGGGTGATGCCGCTGGCCCGCGCGATCCTGCTGCCACAGGTATTGGCGCGCTTTGCCCGCGCCCACCCGGGTGCATCGGTCAATGTGATCGAAGGGCCTTATCTAGAACTGCTGGGCGACCTGCGCGCCGGCAGCCTGGACCTGTTGATCGGTGCGATGCGCGACACCCTGCCGGTACGCGATGTCGCGCAGGAGGGCCTGTTCGACGATGACCCGGTAATTGTCGCGCGCAGCGGGCACCCGCTGGCCGGCAGCGACCCGCTCGACTTCGACCGGTTGCTGGCGTTCCCCTGGGTGATCGCCGCCACCGGGGCGCCGGTGCGCGCCCGTTGGGAACGCATGTTCCGCCAGCATGGCCATGAACCGCCGCGCCTGCGGATCGAATGCGGCTCGGTGCTGATCACCCGCGGCCTGCTGCTGGAAGACGACTGGCTCACCCTGATGTCACGCGACCAGTTCGTGATCGAACGCCGCGCTGGCCTGCTCTGCGAAATCGGCAGCGCCGGCGACGACCTGCGCCGCCGCATCGGCCTCACCACCCGCGCCGACTGGCACCCGACGCGCCTGCAGCAGGCGTTCGTGGAAACCTTCCGCGCCGTCTGCGCCGAACGCAGTCACGACGCAGACAACGCGTGGCCGTTCCGCTATCTGACCCCCTGAAGACTGCCCCGGCGGTATCGGGGTCGCGTTATGGCGGCTTCGGATGCTTGATCCGCGCGTTGCGCGGTTGCCACGCATGGCGTGGCACTACGAATTGCTGGCGAACGCGATAGGGCCTGGATACGTCACAAGCGGGCGACCAAACAAAAACCCCCGGTTCTCACCGGGGGTTTTCGTTCAACACATCAGGCGATCAGGCTCAGGCGGCAACCGTCTTGGCCACGTCCTGGTAATCCTCGATCTGGTCGAAGTTCATGTAGCGGTAGATGTCCTTGCTGCTGGCATCGAGCACGCCGATGTCGGCCATGTACTCTTCCTTGGTCGGGATGCGACCCAGGCGCGAGCAGATCGCGGCCAGCTCGGCCGAACCCAGGTACACGTTCGAGTTGCGGCCCAGGCGGTTCGGGAAGTTGCGGGTCGAGGTCGAGAACACCGTCGCGCCCTCGCGCACCTGTGCCTGGTTGCCCATGCACAGCGAGCAGCCCGGCATTTCCATGCGCGCGCCAGCAGTGCCGAAGGTGCCGTAGTGGCCTTCCTTGGTCAGCTCCGACGCATCCATCTTGGTCGGCGGGGCGACCCACAGCTTGGTCGGGATGTCGCGCTTGCCTTCCAGCAGCTTGGCGGCCGCACGGAAGTGACCGATGTTGGTCATGCACGAACCGATGAACACTTCATCGATGGCCGCGCCGGCCACGTCCGACAGCGTCTTGACGTCGTCCGGATCGTTCGGGCAGGCCACGATCGGCTCGTGGATGTCGGCCAGGTCGATCTCGATGACGGCGGCGTACTCGGCATCGGCATCCGGCTCCAGCAGCTCCGGGTTGGCCAGCCACGCTTCCATCTTCTCGATGCGGCGCGCCAGCGAACGCGCGTCCTGGTAACCCTCGGCGATCATCCACTTCAGCAGCGTGATGTTGCTGGTGAGGTACTCGATGATCGGTTCCTTGCTCAGGTGCACCGAGCAGCCGGCAGCCGAACGTTCGGCCGAGGCATCGGACAGCTCGAATGCCTGTTCGACCTTCAGGTCCGGCAACCCTTCGATTTCCAGGATGCGGCCGGAGAAGATGTTCTTCTTGCCCGCCTTGGCGACGGTCAGCAGGCCCGACTTGATCGCGTACAGCGGAATCGCGTTGACCAGGTCACGCAGGGTCACGCCCGGCTGCATCTTGCCCTTGAAGCGCACCAGCACCGATTCGGGCATGTCCAGCGGCATCACGCCGGTCGCGGCAGCGAAGGCGACCAGGCCGGAGCCGGCCGGGAACGAAATGCCCACCGGGAAACGGGTGTGCGAATCGCCGCCGGTGCCGACCGTGTCGGGCAGCAGCATGCGGTTGAGCCAGCTGTGGATCACGCCGTCGCCCGGGCGCAGCGAGATGCCGCCACGGGTGGAGATGAACTCCGGCAGCGTGTGGTGGGTCTTGACGTCCACCGGCTTCGGATACGCGGCGGTGTGGCAGAACGACTGCATCACCAGGTCGGCCGAGAAGCCCAGGCAGGCCAGGTCCTTCAGCTCGTCGCGGGTCATCGGGCCGGTGGTGTCCTGCGAGCCCACCGAGGTCATCTTCGGTTCGCAGTAGGTGCCCGGGCGCATGCCCTGGCCTTCCGGCAGGCCACAGGCGCGGCCGACCATCTTTTGCGCCAGCGAGAAGCCCTTGCCGGTATCCGGCGGGTCCATCGGCAGGCGGAACAGGTCGGTCGGGGCCAGGCCCAGCGCTTCGCGCGCCTTGGCGGTCAGGCCACGGCCGATGATCAGCGGAATGCGGCCACCGGCGCGCACTTCGTCGAACAGCACATCCGACTTCACCTGGAACTCGGCGATGACCTGGCCATCCTTCAGCGCCTTGCCGTCGTACGGGCGCAGCTCGACCACGTCGCCCATGTTCATCTGCGACACGTCCAGCTCGATCGGCAGCGCGCCGGCATCTTCCATGGTGTTGTAGAAGATCGGTGCGATCTTCGAGCCCAGGCACACGCCGCCGAAACGCTTGTTCGGAATGAACGGAATGTCTTCGCCGGTGAACCACAGCACCGAGTTGGTGGCCGACTTGCGGCTCGAACCGGTACCGACCACGTCGCCCACGTAGGCGACCAGGTGGCCCTTGTCCTTCAGCGATTCGATGAACTTGACCGGGCCGCGCTTGCCGTCTTCTTCCGGCTCGATGCCATCGCGCTTGTTCTTCAGCATGGCCAGCGCGTGCAGCGGGATGTCCGGGCGGGTGGTGGCGTCCGGGGCCGGCGACAGGTCGTCGGTGTTGGTTTCGCCGGTCACCTTGAGCACGGTGATCGTCAGGCTCTGCGGCACTTCCGGGCGGCTGGTGAACCACTCGGCATCGGCCCAGCTCTGCAGCACGCCCTGGGCGTTGGCATTGCCGGCCTTGGCCCTTTCCTGCACGTCGTGGAAGGCATCGAACACCAGCAGGGTATTCTTCAGCGCGGTGGCGGCGATCGCGCCGACCACGGCGTCGTCCAGCAGCTGCACCAGCGGCGCGACGTTGTAGCCGCCCAGCATGGTGCCCAGCAGTTCGGTGGCGCGCTCGCGCGAGATCAGCGCGTTGGTTTCGCTGCCGAAGGCGATGGCGGCCAGGTACGAGGCCTTGACCTTGGCGGCGTCATCGACGCCGGCCGGCACGCGGTGGGTGAGCAGGTCGAGCAGGAACTCGGCCTCGCCCGCCGGCGGGTTCTTCAGCAGTTCAATGACGTCGGCCGTCTGCTGGGCGCTCAGCGGCAGCGGCGGGATGCCAAGCGCGGCGCGCTCGGCTACGTGGTGGCGGTAGGCTTCCAACATGACAACTCCCGGGAAATTCTTTGAAAAGACTTCGGTTGAATACGGCGGTTGAGTTACGGGCTCAGGCTTGCGGCACGATCAGCTTCAGGCCCTTGAAGTAGTCGCGGTAAAATTTGTCGTTCCAGGTGATCAGGCCGTCGCACTGCAGCAGTGCGTGCGCGCCGACCATGAAATCGTCGATGCCGCGGCGGTCGCTGCCGCGCTGGCGATGGCGGCGGTGCATCTCGCCGGCGCGCAGTGCCGACTTGGCTTCCAGCGGGCTGAAGCGGATGCCCATTTCCTCAAGCGCTTCCTGCACTTCGGCACCACCGCGCAGCGCAGCGCAGATCTCGGCCAGCACCACGCCGCAGATCACCACCCGTCCGCCAACCAGGCTCTGCCGCAGGCAGGCTTCCACCGCGTCGGCCTGGGGGCCGTTGCTGAGCAGTTCGATCAGGACCGGGGAATCGACGGCGATCATGCGGGGCTCATTCGGCGTCGCGCACGGCAACGACGGCCGCTTCGGCGGAATCGAACCCGTCCAGCGCGAACTTGCCGCGTGCACGCGAGATGGCGTCGTCGACGCTCTTGCGCAGGATGATGCGGCTGCCGTCGAGCTCCACTTTCAACTGGGTGCCCTTGGTCAGGCCGAGCGCGTCGCGGACCGCCTTGGGCAAGGTGATCTGTCCGCGTTCTGCAACGGTGGCTTCCATCGGTAGGCCCTCCAAAGTATGCACAAATTATACATACTTCCCCGGGCATACTTCCACCCAGCCCTGTTCAGGAACGCTGTCCCGGAACCGCCCGCGCCCTGCCACGCCAATGACATGGGCGATACATACGTATAGGTAGCCTGATGCCCTGCCGACGACCGAGGCTTGGCTGAAGGGTTCATACTGACCCCCAGGCCGGAGTGTGGTCACCGGCAACCGCAAGCAGGCCCGCAGCGGCCACTGCAAGCCATCCGCAAGAGGAGTTTCCCCGCATGAGCGATTCGTTCTCCACCCGCAGCCAGCTGGACGTCGCCGGCAGCACCTACGACTACTTCAGCCTGCCCAAGCTCGGACAGCAGTTCGACATCTCCCACCTGCCCTACTCGATGAAGATCCTGCTGGAGAACCTGCTCCGGCACGAGGACGGCGGCGCCACCGTGGGCCGCGAGCACATCGAAGCGGTGGCGAAATGGGACCCGAAGGCCGAGCCGGACATCGAAATCGCCTTCATGCCGGCCCGCGTGGTGCTGCAGGACTTCACCGGCGTGCCCTGCGTGGTCGACCTGGCCGCGATGCGCGACGCGGTGGTCAAGCTGGGTGGCCGCCCGGAACAGATCAATCCGCAGATTCCCTCGGAACTGGTCATCGACCACTCGGTGCAGGTGGATGTGTTCGGCACGCCTGACGCCCTGGACCTCAACGGCAAGATCGAATTCCAGCGCAACCAGGAACGTTACGGCTTCCTGCGCTGGGGCCAGAAGGCGTTCGACAACTTCAAGGTGGTGCCGCCCAACACCGGCATCGTCCACCAGGTGAACCTGGAGAACCTGGCCCGGGTGGTGATGACCGCGGACAAGGACGGCAAGGCCGTTGCCTACCCTGACACCGTGTTCGGCACCGACAGCCACACCACCATGATCAACGGCATCGGCGTGCTCGGCTGGGGCGTGGGCGGCATCGAGGCCGAAGCGGCCATGCTGGGCCAGCCCTCCTCCATGCTGATTCCGCAGGTGGTCGGCTTCAAACTCACCGGCCGCCTGCCCGAGGGCGCCACCGCCACCGATCTGGTGCTTACCGTCACCCAGATGCTGCGCAAGCACGGCGTGGTCGGCAAGTTCGTCGAGTTCTTCGGCGAAGGCCTGCAGCACCTTCCGCTGGCCGACCGCGCCACCATCGGCAACATGGCGCCGGAGTACGGCGCCACCTGCGGCATCTTCCCGATCGACAACGAATCGCTGACCTACCTGCGCCTGTCCGGCCGCAGCGAAGCACAGATCGCACTGGTCGAGGCCTATGCCAAAGCCCAGGGCCTGTGGCACGACGCCGACACCGCACCCGCCAGCTACAGCGCCACGCTGGAACTGGACATGGGCGAGGTGAAGCCGTCGCTGGCCGGCCCCAAGCGCCCGCAGGACCGCGTGCTGCTGCAGGACGTCAAGCAGAACTACCGCGACAACCTGGGCGGCCTCACCACCAACCGCGACAAGCGCAATGAAGACGTGGCCACCTTCGTCAACGAAGGCGGCGGCGCCGCGGTCGGCAACGAGCAGCTGGCCAAGGGACATGCCGACGTCGAACTGGACGGCAACCGCTTCCGGCTCAAGGACGGCGCGGTGGTCATCGCCGCGATCACCTCCTGCACCAATACCTCCAACCCGGCGGTGATGATCGGCGCCGGCCTGCTGGCCCGCAACGCCGCCGCCAGGGGCCTGGACCGCAAGCCGTGGGTGAAGACCTCGCTCGGCCCGGGCTCGCGCGTGGTCACCGACTACCTGGAAAAGGCCGGCGTACTCACCGAGCTGGAAAAGATCGGCTTCTACGTGGTCGGCTATGGCTGCACCACCTGCATCGGCAACTCCGGCCCCCTGCCCACCGAAATCAGCGCCGGCATCGCCAGCGGCGACCTGGTGGTGACCTCGGTGCTGTCGGGCAACCGCAACTTCGAGGGCCGCGTGCACCCCGAGGTGAAGATGAACTACCTGGCCAGCCCGCCGCTGGTGGTGGCCTACGCCATCGCCGGCACCACCGACATCGATCTCACCACCGAACCGCTAGGCACCGGCAGCGACGGCCAGCCGGTGTACCTGCGCGACATCTGGCCGAGCAACAAGGAGATCGGCGACGTGATCGCCGCCACCATCGGGCCGGAGATGTTCAAGCAGAACTACGCCGACGTGTTCAAGGGCGACAGCCGCTGGAACAACATCCAGTCGCCCGACGGCGACCTGTACGAATGGGACGGCAGCTCCACCTACATCAAGAACCCGCCGTACTTCGAGGGCATGACCATGCAGGTCGGCCATATCGACGACGTGCACGGGGCACGGGTGATGGGCCTGTTCGGCGACTCGATCACCACCGACCACATCTCCCCGGCCGGCAACATCAAGAAGGATTCCCCGGCAGGTCGTTTCCTGCAGGAACGCGGCGTGCAGCCGGCCGACTTCAACAGCTACGGCAGCCGCCGCGGCAACGACGACGTGATGGTGCGCGGTACCTTCGCCAACATCCGCATCAAGAACCTGATGTTCGGTGGCGAGGAAGGCGGCAACACCCTGTACTTCCCGCAGGATGGTGGCGAGCCGCAGAAGCTGGCCATCTACGACGCGGCCATGAAATACAAGGCCGAGGGCGTGCCGCTGGTGGTGTTCGCCGGCAAGGAATACGGCACCGGCTCCTCGCGCGACTGGGCGGCCAAGGGCACCAACCTGCTGGGCGTGAAGGCGGTGGTCGCCGAGAGCTTCGAGCGCATCCACCGCTCCAACCTGGTCGGCATGGGCGTGCTGCCGCTGCAGTTCAAGGCCGGCGAGAACGCCCAGTCGCTGGGCCTGGACGGCTCGGAAGTGGTCGACATCACCGGCCTGGCCGATGGCGCCAGCAAGACCGCCACCCTCACCGCCACCCGTGCCGACGGCACGGCAAGGAGCTTCGAGGCCCACGTCATGCTGCTGACCCCCAAGGAAGTGGAGTACTTCAAGCACGGCGGCCTGCTCCAGTACGTCCTGCGCCAGCTGGCGGCCCGCTGAAGCTGGCCTGCCCTCGTAGAGCCGGCCTCTGGCCGGCTCCTCATGGTCCCACCCCCGCGCACAGCCGGCCACAGGCCGGCTCTACACGTGCCCTGCACGCTTTATTCACAACCTCTTCGCGTTTTCCATTCGGCCCGGTATGCTGCCGGGGACCGAAACGACGGATACTGTCCGCCGGCATCACACCATCAACGTTTCCTGGAGGGGGAATATGAGTCTGGAACGTCCCTGGCTGAAGAGCTATCCGAACGGCGTACCTGCCGAAATCGACGTCAACGAGTTCCATTCGGTCTCGGCCGTGTTCGACGCCTCGGTGGCCAAGTACCGCGACCGTCCCGCCTATTCCAGCTTCGGCAAGGTGCTCACCTATGGTGAAACCGACGCCCTGGTCGAACAGTTCACCGCCTACCTGCTGGGCGAACTGAAGCTCAAGAAGGGCGACCGCGTCGCCCTGATGATGCCCAACTGCCTGCAGTACCCGGTCGCCACCTTCGGCGTCCTGCGGGCCGGCCTGACCGTGGTCAACGTCAACCCGCTGTACACCGCGCGCGAGCTCAAGCACCAGCTGGTCGACTCCGGCGCAGCGGTGCTGGTGGTGGTGGACAACTTCGGCGACACCGTGCAGCAGGTCATCGCCGACACCCCGATCAAGCAGGTCATCACCACCGGCCTGGGCGACATGCTCGGCCTGAAGGGCGTGGTGGTGAACTTCGTGCTGAAGTACATCAAGAAGATGGTGCCCAACTACACCCTGCGCGGCGCCATCCGCTTCAACCAGGCGCTGAAGCTGGGCAGCGGCCACACCCTGCCGAAGGTGGAACTGGACCACGACGACGTGGCCTTCCTGCAGTACACCGGCGGCACCACCGGCGTGGCCAAGGGGGCAATGCTCACCAACCGCAACCTGGTCGCCAACATGCAGCAGGCGTCGGCGTGGATCTCCGCGTCGGGCATCGAAATGGGCAAGGAAGTCATCATCACCGCCCTGCCGCTGTACCACATCTTCGCACTGACCGCGAACGGACTGGTCTTCATGAAGTTCGGTGGCTGCAACCACCTGATCACCAACCCGCGCGACATGAAGGGCTTCGTCAAGGAGCTCAAGTCGACCCGCTTCACCGCGATCACCGGCGTCAACACGCTGTTCAACGGCCTGCTCAACACCCCCGGCTTCGACGAGGTGGACTTCTCCTCGCTGAAGGTCACCCTGGGCGGCGGCATGGCGGTGCAGCGCGCCGTGGCCGAGCGCTGGAAGAAGACCACCGGCGTCACCCTGGTCGAGGCCTACGGCCTGACCGAGACCTCACCGGCGGCCTGCATTAACCCGCTCGACCTGCCTGAGTACAACGGCGCGATCGGCCTGCCGATTCCGTCCACCGACGCCTGCGTGAAGGACGACAACGGCGCCACCCTGACGCCGGGCGATGTCGGCGAGCTGTGCATCCGCGGGCCGCAGGTGATGAAGGGCTACTGGCAGCGCCCGGAAGACACCGCCAAGGCCATCGACGCCGACGGCTGGCTGCACACCGGCGACATGGCGCGCATGGACGAGAATGGCTTCTTCTACATCGTGGACCGCAAGAAGGACATGATCCTCGTGTCCGGCTTCAACGTGTACCCGAACGAAGTCGAAGACGTCATCGCGATGATGCCGGGCGTGCTGGAAGTGGCTGCGGTCGGCGTGCCCGACGAAAAGTCCGGCGAAATC
This sequence comes from uncultured Stenotrophomonas sp., assembly GCF_963519925.1. Lineage (NCBI taxonomy): Bacteria > Pseudomonadati > Pseudomonadota > Gammaproteobacteria > Lysobacterales > Lysobacteraceae > Stenotrophomonas > uncultured Stenotrophomonas sp. The sequence continues at coordinate 21,210 of NZ_CAUQPH010000039.1, forward strand.
GTCAAGGTCGTGATCGTCAAGAAGGACCCGAACCTGACCGCCGAGATGGTCAAGGAACACGCCCGCGCCAACCTGACCGGGTACAAGCACCCGAAGATCGTCGAGTTCCGCAAGGAACTGCCGAAGACCAACGTCGGCAAGATCCTGCGCCGCGAGCTGCGAGACGCCCCGGCGGCGTAACCAGACTGAATCACGTGAGAAGCTGACGCCCGCGAGGCTATCCTCGCGGGCGTTTCCATTTCCGGGCGGCGTGGCTCGGATTGAAACGAATCCGCGGATTCTGCACCGACATACCACTCGGGCGCGCGCAGGCACGTCGCTGACCGCACACGCAATACCCCCGCCGCGCAAGGCGTACGGGGATTCCAGCCAGTTTCCAAGGCCCCGCAACGGTGCGACCGGATCCATGCATTGCACCCGGCACCGGCGGTGTAGGATCGCGGCGTGTGGACCCGTCCGGCCTGCCGCCCACCGTCCTCCCTGCAGGCCAACCCGCCGAGGTAATCCCCATGCAATCCATCGAAAAGCTTCCGTATTCCCGCGGCTACGCGACCATCCGCACCGAATCGACTCCGGACAATGCCGCCCACTGGCTGTTCATGCACGCCGACGCCGCCACCGGCATCCGTCCCTGCTGCCGCAAGGACATGCTGGATGAGATGTGGAGCGTGATGAGCCAGATCACCCTGTCCCCCGCCGAGCGCAACAGCGGCCGCCTGCGCCACTTCGTGCTCGCCTCCGATGCCACCGCCTACAACCTGGGCGGCGACCTGGCCCTGTTCGCCCAGCTGATCCGCGAAGGCAACCGCGACCGCCTGCTGGCCTATGCGCAGCGCTGCGTGGAAGGCGTGCACCACCTGCACACTGGCTTCGGTGGCGACGTGCGCTCGATCGCACTGATCCAGGGCGATGCGCTGGGCGGTGGCCTGGAAATGGCGCTGGCCTGCCACACCATCATCGCCGAGGAAGGCTGCGGCATGGGCCTGCCCGAAGTGCTGTTCGGGCTGTTCCCCGGCATGGGCGCGTACTCGTTCCTGTGCCGCCGCGTGGCGCCGCAGCTGGCCGAGAAGATCATCCTGGAAGGCCGGGTCTACTCGTCCGAAGAGATGCATGCCATGGGCGTGGTCGACGTGCTGGTGCCGAAGGGCCAGGGCGTAAAGGCGGCCGAAGACCTGATCCGCCAGCAGCAGCGCACCCCGCGCACCTACCTGGCCATGAACGCCGCCCGCAACCTTGCACAGGCGGTGGGCTACGATGAACTGCTCGAAATCACCAAGATCTGGGTGGATTCGGCATTGGCCCTGGAAGACAAGTCGCTGCGCACCATGGACCGGCTGATCAAAGCGCAGACCCGCCGTGCCCAGTTCGATGCCGCGTAAGCGCGGCACCGTCAACAAGGGGGTCAGGTAAAAAAGCCCGGTGAGGACCGGGCTTTTTTCCTTTCAACGCATGTCGATCCCGCCGTCGTCGCTGGACGACGCGCCGGGGCGACGCCGCTCCTCCAACGCCTGGCGGCCTTCCTTGACCGCGCCGCGGATCAGCTTCATCCGCTCGCGCCATTCGCTCTTGAGCTGCCAGTCGGCCAGGTGCATCACCTCGCCGGCACGGTAAGCCACCCGCACCAGTCCCAGGTTGCTGGCCACGCCCTTGATGGCATGCGCCTGCTCGCGAAGGTGCGGCCAGTCGCCGCGCTCGCCCGCTTCCATGGCCACGCCCACGCACTGCGTGGCGTCGGCCAGGCACTGGCGGATGAACTCCTGCTCGAAGCCGTCGCCCATGCCCAGCGCAGCCAGCTCGTCGAGCACGCCGGTGTCCAGCACGCCCACCGCCACCGGTGGCGGCTGCACCACTGCGGTGCGCACCTTGAGGCCGTCATTGGCGGCAATCTCGGCCAGCGTGTCGAGCAGCTTCACCGGGACCACCGGCTTGCCGAAGAACGTATGTGCGCCGGCCTGGGTGCACTGCTGGATCGACTCGGGGGTGACGTCGGCGCTGAGTACCAGCACCGGGGTGCGCGGCGCGCCACCGGCCTGCAGCACGCGCAGCTCCTTGAGCATGTCCAGCCCGCTCATGCCGGGCATGTGCAGGTCGACGATGGCCACGTCGTAATCGCTCTCGGCCATGGCATCGAGCACCGCCTCGCCACCGTTCACGCACACGACCTTGTGCCCGGCCTTCTGCAGCAGCCGCTGCAGCACCAGCCGGTTGGCCTGGTGGTCGTCGGCGACCAGCACCTTCATGCTGCGCACGCGGGCGCGATGGCGCAGGAACGGGTCGGCGAACGCGATCACATTGTCCGGTGCCCCGCTGCCGCCGTCCCCGACCACGGCCGGGGTGTACTCGCCGGCCACCACCGGCGGCAGCGCGAACGGCAGTTCGAACCAGAAGCAGCTGCCCTGCGGCGGGTTCTCGGCATAGCCGATCTGTCCGCCCATTGCTTCCACCAGCCCCCGTGAAATCGAGGTCCCCAGCCCGCTGCCCTCATGGCGGCGGCCCAGGCTGACGTCGGCCTGCTCGAAGGCCTGGAACAGGCGCGCGCGCATGTCCGGGACCACGCCGATGCCGGTGTCGAGGATGTCGAAGCGCAGCCGGACCTGGCCCTCGTTCTCTTCGCGCAGCTGCGATACGCGGATCTCGACGCGGCCGTGCTCGGTGAACTTGACCGCATTGCCGGCCAGGTTGAGCAGGATCTGGCGCAGGTGGCCGAGATCGCCGCGCAGCAGCTTAGGCACGCCGGCGGCCACCTTGACCTGGTAGTCCAGCCGCTTTAGCCTGGCCTGCGGCATCAGGATCAGGCCGATCGACTGCACCACCTCGTCCAGCGAGAAGTCCTCGGCGACCACGCGCAGCTTGCCGGCTTCGATCGCCGAAATGTCCAGCACCTCTTCCACCAGCGCCAACAGGCTGCGCGAGGAGGCCTGGATGGTGTTGACGCACTCGCGCTGTTCTTCGTCGAGGGTGGTGGTGGCCAGCACCTCGGTCATGCCGGACAGGCCGTTCAGCGGCGTGCGGAATTCGTGGCTCATGTTGGCCAGGAAGCGGCTCTTGGCTTCGCTGGCGCGGCGCGCCTCGTCCATCGCGTGGGTCAACTGGCGCAGCAGCGTGGCGAAGTACAGCGGCACCGCCGCCAGGCCCAGCCACAGGCCGAAGCCCAGCCGCGCGTTGGCCTGCCAGTACCCAGTGCCCAGCACGGTCACGCCGAAGCTGACCAGCGCCATGCCCACGGCCGCGTACAGGTATTTGTTGCCGTAGCGCATGCCGTTGCCCACGGTCACCCACATCACCACGATGTAGACCCAGGCCAGCGGCTCGCCCATCTGCACCATGCCCGCAGCGATGAGGCCGTAGTCGGCCAGCATGCCGGCGACGCGGCGCGGATCGGAACGCCCGGGGCGTGCCAGCAGCCACGCGAACAGCAGCACCGACAGCGTCAACCCGGTCAGCACGATGCCCAGCACCACCTGGTATTGATGGTGCGGCAGGTCATGGCGCGGACCGGGAAGCAACACGTAGCCCAGGATCAGCACGATCAGCACCATGCGCACGATCGCCTGGCCGTGCTCGGTATCGGGTCGGTTGCCCAGCCGCTGCTTCAACGCATGGATCATGCCCTGCACGTCATAACCCCGGTCGCGCCGACGCAGTGGAATGCTGCGCGCAGATCTCATCCAGCTGTTGCCGGCCGCGCAGCAGCGCATCCACGCAGCGCGGGTCGAACAGGCGGCCGCGCTGCGCGTACAGGTAGGCCAGGGTCGCTTCCATCGTCCACGCTTCCTTGTACGGGCGCGGCGAGATCAGCGCATCGAACACGTCGGCCACCGCCACGATGCGCGCTTCCAGCGGAATCGCGTCGCCGCGCAGGCCGTCGGGATAGCCGCTGCCGTCATAGCGCTCGTGGTGGCGCAGCGCGATCAGCGCGCCAACCTGGATGAAGCGGTTCTGGCTGCCGCTGAGCAGCTCGTAGCCGATCCGGGGGTGCCGGCGCATGATCGCCAGCTCCTCCTCGTCCAGCTTGCCCTGCTTGAGCAGCACCGCATCGGGAATGGCGATCTTGCCCATGTCGTGCAGCGGGGCCGCCATTTCGATCAGCTTGACCTCTTCCTCGGGCAGGCCCAGCTGTTCGGCGATCAGCCCGGCCACGTGGGCCATGCGCTCCAGGTAGGCGCTGGTGCCGGCGTCACGGAACTCGATCGCGCGGGCCAGTCGCGACAGCGTTTCGCGCTCGCGCTCCTCGACCTCGTGCATGCTGGCCAGCAGGCGTTGTTCCAGCGACATCGCCCGCTGCTTCACGTTTTCGGACTGCTGGCGCAGCTGCAGGAGGTTGTAGCAGCGTGCGCGCAGTTCGCGCGGCCGGATCGGCTTGACCAGGAAGTCGATCACCCCGGCTTCGAGCGCGGCCTGGCGGATCGGTTCGTCGCCGACCACGGTAATCAGGATCACCGGGATGTCGCGGTGCTTGGGCAGGCGCCGGAACCGGCGGGCGAACTCCAGCCCGTCCATTTCCGGCATGCGGTAATCCAGCAGCAGCAGGTCCACCCCGTGCGATTCGCACCAGGCCAACGCGGTGAGCGGGTCGCCGAAATCATGCACGCTCAGCTCGGGCGCGATGTCCTCGATGACATGCCGCAGCATCGTGCGCGCGGACGTCTGATCGTCAACGATGACAATATTCAAGGCTGCTTCCGTCGTCTTTCTGGACCACACTGGAACGTGCTGCGAAAAGGATACTCCGCTGCTCTGAACTCCGGCACCTTGCATGGGACCCACCTCCGGTCATGATTCCCCTGTTCATGATCGTGGTGGCGCCGTGATGCGTGTCACGCAGGCGCCGCCCAGTTCTCATGATCCGCGGCCGTCGCCCATAGGGCGACTCAATAGGCCACGCGGAAACCATACTCGTACGGCCATCCCAGCGGAACCCCGCCGGGAGGCCTACGGCGGCCCTTCCGGAACTACGTCTCAGTTTTCGGGGCGCATGTAGGGGAAAAGCAGGACATCCCGGATCGAGCTGCTGCCGGTCAGCAGCATCACCAACCGGTCGATGCCGATGCCCAGGCCGCCGGTCGGCGCCATACCGTACTCCAGCGCACGGATATAGTCGGCGTCGTAGTGCATGGCCTCGTCGTCGCCACCTTCCTTGGCCGTGACCTGGGCCTGGAAGCGCGCGGCCTGGTCTTCCGGGTCGTTCAGCTCGGAGAAGCCGTTGGCCAGCTCCTTGCCGTTGATGAACAGCTCGAAGCGGTCGGTGTAGCCCGGCTGGTCGTCGTTGGCGCGGGCCAGCGGCGAGACCTCGACCGGGTGGTCGGTAATGAAGGTCGGCTGCACCAGGGTGTGCTCGACGGTGGCTTCGAAGATCTCCAGCAGCAGCTTGCCCCAGCCGTAGGACGGCTTGACCCGGATCTTCAGGCGTTCGCAATGGCGCAGCAGCGCCTCGCGGTCGGTGCAGTCGGCTTCGCTGATCTCGGGATTGTGGTGGCGCACCGCCTCGTCCATGCGCCAGCGACGGAACGCCGGGGCCAGGTCGATGGTGGCGCCGTCCCATTCCACCGTGGTGGTGCCCAGCACCTTGCTGGCCACGTCACGGATCACGCCTTCGGTCAGGTCCATCACTTCGTTGTACGTGGCGTAGGCCTCGTACAGCTCCATCATGGTGAATTCCGGGTTGTGCCGGGTGCTGACGCCTTCGTTGCGGAAGTTGCGGTTGATCTCGTACACGCGCTCCAGCCCACCCACCACCAGGCGCTTGAGGTACAGCTCCGGGGCCACGCGCAGGTACAGGTCCAGGTCCAGCGCGTTGTGGTGGGTGGTGAACGGCTTGGCCGTGGCGCCGCCGGGGATGTAATGCATCATCGGCGTTTCGACTTCCAGGAAGTCGCGGTTGTCCAGCCAGGCGCGCATGGCGCGGATGATCCGCGAGCGCTTGATGAACACCTCACGCGACTCCGGGGTCACGATCAGGTCGACATAGCGCTGGCGGTAGCGCTGTTCCACGTCGGCCAGGCCGTGCCACTTGTCCGGCAGCGGACGCAGCGACTTGGTCAGCAGGCGGATGCTGGTGGCCTTGACCGACAGCTCACCGGTCTTGGTACGGGTCAGCCCGCCTTCGACGGCGATGATGTCGCCCACGTCCCAGCCCTTGAAGGCGGCATACACATCGCCCAGCGCGGTGCCCTGCAGGAACAGCTGGATACGGCCGGACTCGTCCTGGATCTGGGCGAAGCTGGCCTTGCCCATCACCCGCTTGGCCATCAGCCGACCGGCCATCTTCACCGTGCGGTCGCTGGCTTCCAGCGCTTCGGCGGTCCACTGCTCGGCATCGGCGAACTCGGCCTGCAGCTTGCCGGCGAAATCCTCGCGACGGAAGTCGTTCGGGTAGGCGATGCCCTGCCCGCGCAGCGCGGTCAGTTTCGCGCGGCGCTCGGCGATGAGGCTGTTCTCGTCGACGGAGGGCTGCGGCGCGGGAGTCTGATCGTTCATGGCGTGGGTCTGTGTCTGGGGAAGATGGACAGGAAAGGGTAGAACAGGGGCCGGGCCGCACGCGGCGGCCCGACGGTCAGGCGTCGACGCGTTTGGCACCGACTTCAAGGCCCGACTTCAGGCTGGCTTCGACGAATTCGTCGAGGTCGCCGTCGAGCACCTTCTGCGTATCCGAACGTTCGATGCCGGTACGCAGGTCCTTGATGCGGCTCTGGTCGAGCACGTAGTTGCGGATCTGGCTGCCCCAGCCGATGTCGGACTTGGTCGCTTCCACCGCATCGCGCTCGGCGTTGCGCTTCTGGATTTCCAGCTCGTACAGCTTGGCGGCCAGCATCTTCATCGCGTTGTCGCGGTTCTGGTGCTGGCTGCGGCCGGTCTGGCAGGCCACGACCGTGTTGGTCGGGATATGGGTGATGCGCACCGCCGACTCGGTCTTGTTGACGTGCTGGCCACCGGCGCCCGACGACCGGTACACGTCGGTACGCAGGTCGGCCGGGTTGATGTCGATCTCGATGTTGTTGTCGACTTCCGGCGACACGAACACCGAGGTGAAGCTGGTGTGGCGGCGGTTGTCCGAATCGAACGGCGACTTGCGCACGAGGCGGTGCACGCCGGTTTCGGTCTTCAGCCAGCCATAGGCGTAGTCGCCTTCCACGCGCAGCGTGGCCGACTTGATGCCGGCGACGTCGCCGCCGGACACTTCCATCAGCTCGGTCTTCCAGCCACGCGATTCGCACCAGCGCAGGTACATGCGCAGCAGGATTTCAGCCCAGTCCTGGGCTTCGGTGCCGCCGGCACCGGCCTGGATGTCGACGAACGCGGGGGCGTTGTCCATCTTGCCGGAGAACATGCGCTGGAATTCCAGCTGTTCCACGTGCTTCTGGTACTTGTCCAGGTCGGCAACCACGGCCAGGGCGGTTTCTTCGTCCTGTTCGCTTTCAGCCAGTTCCAGCAGTTCGCCGGATTCGGTCAGGCCATCAAGAATGGTGGCGATGCCGCCCACGGTCTTTTCCAGGCTGGAACGCTCGCGGCCCAGGGTCTGGGCGTATTCGGCGTTGTTCCAGATATCGGGGTTTTCCAGTTCCCGGGTTACTTCTTCCAGACGCTCTTTCTTGGCGTCGTAGTCAAAGATACCCCCTGAGCGAGACCACGCGATCGGTCAGATCGGTGATTCGCTGGCGCACGGGATTGAGCTCGATCATATCGGCGGTCATGAAGGCTTGGGACAAGAGGCGAATTGTAGCGCAGAGCAGCCTGTTCATGTTTGAGGCCCGAGGGCGGATCGGCGGCGTCCGGAGCAGGCGCGTGGCATGGGTTCCTGCGGGCCGGCCAACGGCCGGCGCTACCGGATTTCGTCATGCATGACGGGTGGCGCCCCCGGCCGAGGTCGGCGGACGGGGGACGCGTCACCGCCCGGCGGCGGCCCCGGTAGCGCCGGCCGTTGGCCGGCCCAAGGGGTTCGTCACCGCACCTCGAACTCGCCCACCAGCACGGTATCGGCACTGTCCTTCAGGCGCATCGTGACCTGCTGGTCCTGCTGGCGGCGGCTGCCCCAGTGCGTGCTCAGGCGAAGCGTGAGCGTGGTCGCCCCGGTCACCAGCTGCTCGCGGCTGCCGAAGTAGTTCGCCTCCACCTTGTACCGGCCTGGCTTGGCCCGGCGCAGCGAGAACTGCTCCGGACCATAGCCGCCGGTGAAGTCGCGCGACATCTGCCCACCCTGGTAGCTCAGCCGGTTGCCGTAGAACACGCGCTCGCCGTTGGGATCGGTCACCCACAGGTCCATGTCGCTGTTGTCGCTGTCCCAGCTGAGCACCACGCGCAGGTCAAGCGGCATGGCCCGGCGCAGGCGCGGATCGACCGCGCCCGCGTCGACCCCGGTGCGCGCCACCAGCGTGGTCAGCTCGTCCAGTGCAATCAGCGAGATGCCGTCGAAGCGGGCGTCCCACGGCCGCACGACCACATCGTTGAAGGCGGCCAGCGCCGCTGCCGGCTGGTTGTCGGCCTCCAGCGCCAGGGCCAGGTCGCGGAAGCTCTGCGGCTCTTCCTCGCCCAGCGCCAGCACGTCGCGGAACACTGGTACCGCCAGCGCCGGCGCCTTGGCCTGCATCAGGCGGTAACCGAGCACGCGCAGCACGTGGCGGTTTTCCAGCTGCATTTCTGCCAGGTTCGACAGCACCCGCAGCGCGAGGTCGCGCTGGCCCTGGGCCAACAGGATGTCTGCCACGTCGAGATAGAACGCGCTGCTGTCGGCATGCGCTGCGCGCTCCTGCAGGTACAGCGCGTAGACCGCGTCGGGGCGCGCGGCGCGCAGGCGGCGGGCGTAGACCGAGTCCGGCGCCCATGCCGCCACCGTGATGCGCAGGGCACCCTGGTTGACCCCGGTGTCGACCTCCTCGTCCG